>DAOUQS010000120.1 GCA_030625465.1 Amylibacter sp.
ATTGACGCGGTCATTCTGACCTCTATGCACGGCATCGCTTACTACACGGGCTTTCTTTATTGCAGCTTCGGTCGCGCCTATGCCTGCGTTGTCACCCATGACAGTGCCTTTACCATTTCCGCAGGGATCGACGCGGGCCAACCTGCACGGCGTTCAGCCTGTGAAAATATCACCTACACCGACTGGAAACGCGACAATTACTGGCGCGCGATAAAATCCTGCATCAAAGGCGCCAAATCCATCGGCATCGAGGGCGACCATCTGACCCTGATAGCCCAGCAAAAACTGCAAGAATTTCTTAGTCCGCAAAAAGTAACCGACATTGCCCCCGCCGCCATGGCGCAACGCATGGTCAAATCCACAGCCGAGATCGCCCTGATCAAAGAAGGCGCACGCATCGCCGATGTTGGCGGCTTTGCCATCCGTGATGCCATCAAAATAGGCACCCGCGAAATCGACGTCGCCATGGCAGGCCGCGACGCGATGGAACTGGAAATCGCAAAATCCTTTCCGGATAGCGAAATCCGTGACAGCTGGGTCTGGTTCCAGTCGGGCTTGAATACCGACGGCGCCCATAACCCTGTCACATCCCGCCGTCTTGAAGCGGGTGACATATTATCACTGAACACCTTCCCGATGATCAACGGCTATTACACAGCCCTTGAACGCACATTATTCGTCGGAGAGCCTAATCAGGCCCAAATGCGGGTCTGGCAAGCCAATATTGAAGCCCATGAATTGGGCCTGTCGCTGATCAAACAAGGTGCCACATGTTCAGGCATATGCGACGAGATCAACGCATTATTTGAACAACACAACCTGTTGCAATACCGCAGCTTCGGCTACGGCCATTCATTTGGCATCCTGTCCCACTACTACGGCCGCGAAGCAGGGCTGGAACTACGCGAGGATATCGACACGGTGCTGACGCCGGGCATGGTCGTTTCCATGGAACCGATGGTTACATTGCCCGAAGGTGACGCTGCCGCAGGCGGTTACCGCGAACATGATATCGTGGTGATAACGGATGAAGGTGAAGAAAATATTACCAAATTCCCGTACGGGCCGGAACATAATATCGTAGGCGCTTAAAAAACCGTAGGGTGTGTATAAATCCCACACCCTACATTCCCTGCGCACCCCGCATTCACAAACCACCCGCTGGTCAACCGGGGGAAGCCGCGTTATAGGGGGCAAATGTTAGATAAAACCGCCGATATCCACCCCCTTTTCGAAGGCGCGCCTTCAACCACCGAATTCAAAAAGCTGCGCAAGCGCATCGTGCGCCAGACCCGTGAAGCCATTGAACAGTTCGGCATGATTGAACGCGGCACAAAGTGGCTGGTGTGCCTGTCGGGGGGCAAAGACAGCTACACCTTGTTGGCCGTCCTGCACGAATTGAAATGGCGCGGGCTTTTGCCGGTTGAACTTCTGGCCTGCAATCTTGATCAGGGCCAGCCGAATTTCCCCGCAACCGTGTTGCCTGAATTCCTTGAAAAGATGGATGTACCCCACCGTGTGGAATACGAAGACACCTATTCTATCGTCAAGGATAAAGTCCCGTTGGGCCGCACCTACTGCGCCATGTGTTCCCGTCTAAGACGCGGAAACCTATACAGAATTGCCCGCGAAGAAGGTTGCTCTGCCGTCGTATTGGGCCACCACCGCGACGACATTCTGGAAACCTTTTTCATGAACCTTTTCCATGGCGGACGTATGGCAACCATGCCCCCAAAACTGGTCAACGACCAAGGCGATCTGTTCGTCTACCGCCCCTTGTCATTCGTCGCCGAAAAGGACTGCGAAAAATTCAGTACCGCGATGAAATACCCGATCATTCCGTGTGATTTATGCGGCTCACAAGACGGCTTGCAACGCCAACAGGTCAAAGCCATTCTGGACGGCTGGGAGGCAAATAGCCCGGGTCGCAGGCAGGTTATTTTCCGCGCCCTGATGAACGCCAGGCCCACACACCTTCTGGATCAAAACCTGTTTGATTTTGCAGGGCTGGTACGCCCAGAACCCGCCGAAAGCAAAGACAGTATAAAACCTTGACCTTTGGCACCATTTTCTATTGAACCATGCAAATATAATCTCACCCGTTTCAGGACATCCGATGCAAGACGATAACACCAAAAACCTAATCCTAGCCTCCGCCCTAAGCTTCCTTGTTATACTGGGTTGGTTCTGGTTTTTTCCACCCGAAGCACCGGTAGAACCCGTTGCTACTGAAGCGACACAAACCGAACCGGGGGTCGCAACCGTTCCGACCGTTGACGGCGCGCCTGTCATGCCCGCGATTGTGACAACCCCTGAAGAAACCCGTGAAAATGCATTGGCTAAAACCGAACGCGTAACGATCAAAACCGCGCGTCTTTCGGGCTCGCTATCGTTGACGGGTGGCCGTATCGATGATTTGCGCCTGCTGGATTATAACGTACGCCTGAATGACCCATCTGAAAAAATCACATTATTGTCCCCGACAGGCGGCCCGAACGCTTATTATGCAATATACGGCTGGGCACCGGCCAGCGGCTTGACATACAACGATGTGCCGAACGCCAAAACAGAATGGGCCGTGGAAAGCGGCACAACCCTGACCGAGACATCACCCGTCACCCTGAAGTGGGATAATGGCAACGGCCTGACATTCCGCCGGACGATCTCGGTTGATGAAGACTACCTGTTCACGGTCAAACAATCCGTTGAAAACGCAACCGGCAGTGAAGTGCGCATGGCACCATATGGTATTATTGCACGCCACGGCGAACCCGAAACCATCGGGTTCTACATTCTGCACGAGGGTGTTGTGCGTGCAAGTGATGGCGCGATACAGGAAATCGACTATGACGAGATGCCTGACAATCCCATTGACCCGCGCGAGAACGCATCCATAGACGCGATCAGCGTCGAGGAAAGCGGTTGGGTTGGCTTTACAGACAAATACTGGATGACCACATTAATCCCGCAAGAGGGTCAGAAATTCAACTCAGTGTCAAAATACTCACCAAGTAGCGACACCTATCAAACCGATATGCGCCTGCCAACGATCAGCGTTGCCCCGGGCACCACACAGGATGTGACAACATCCCTGTTTGCCGGTGCCAAAGTGTATAACATCATCAAGGGATATGAGACCTCGATCAACGCGCACCAGTATATCGACTCTATTGACTGGGGTTGGTTCTTTTTCCTGACAAAACCAATCTTTATCGTTCTGCACTTCCTAAACAACCTGATTGGCAACATGGGTCTTGCTATTATTGGCCTGACATTACTGATCAAAGCGTTGCTGTTCCCGCTGGCTTACAAATCCTTTGTATCCATGGCACGGATGAAAGAACTTCAGCCGGAAATGGAACGCATCAAAGAACAAGCGGGTGACGACAAAAAACAGGTTCAAGCCGAAATAATGAAGCTTTACCGCGAGAAAAAGGTAAATCCGGCGGCCGGTTGACTGCCGATCCTGCTGCAAATTCCGATTTTCTTCTCACTCTATAAAGTGATTTTCGTAACGATCGAGCTTTATCACGCGCCGTTCTTTGGCTGGATACATGACTTGTCAGCGCCGGACCCCACATCCCTGCTAAACCTGTTCGGCTTGCTGCCGTGGGATGCGCCGGCACCTGAATCATTCCTTGCGATCCTGTCTATTGGCGTACTTCCGATTTTGATGGGGATCACCATGTGGTTGCAACAAAAACTGAACCCGGCCCCTACGGATAAAACCCAGGCACAGATCTTTGCCTGGATGCCATGGGTATTCATGTTCATGCTGGGTCGTTTTGCCAGTGGCCTGGTGGTTTACTGGGTAGCCAACAACACGATTACGTTCATCCAGCAATATACCATCATGCGCAGCCAAGGTGTGAAACCGGATATTCTGGGCAACACATTCAAACGCTTCAAAAAGGACGGGACTGAAAGCTAATGAGAACAGTCTCGGCCCTTTTTCGTCACCCTATCAAGGGGCATGGGCGGCAAGAGCTGGCGCATGTTGATTTGCAACCCGGTCAGGTATTTCCGTATGACCGCCGTTGGGCGGTGGCACATGATGCGTCAAACATTGCGGCCGGACCACAAGACTGGGCGCATTGCCTGAACTTTTCACGCGGGGCCAAGGCCCCGGCACTGATGGCCATGACTGCGGATTTTGATGATGAAAGTGGCAACATTTCATTGTCACATCCTGACTTGCCAGCAATAGCTTTTGATCCGGACGATCCTAAGGACGCTGCCCGCTTCATCGCTTGGGTGCAGCAGATCATGCCTGAAAACCGCGCCAAATCGAACGCCCTTGTGCGTGCAAATGGCTATGGCATGACCGACCAGAAGCACCCTTATGTTTCGATCAACACGTCTGCCTCTTTGTCTGATCTTGGCCAAAAGGCCGGCACTGACATGTCCATGCACCGCTTTCGCGGGAATATCTGGCTGGATGGCGCCCAGCCTTGGGAAGAACTTGACTGGATCGGCAAAACAATTCGCATCGGTAATGTGATCGTAAAGGTCGAAGCCCCGATTAAACGCTGCCTTGCAACCACAGTGGACACCGAAACCGGCGTGCGCAATGTTGATACTCTGGAACTGCTACAGCAACATTGGGGCCACAAGAATTTTGGCGTATTTGCTGCTGTGATAAAAGCAGGCAACATAAATCTGAACGATACGGTAGAGGTTCTGTAATGGATATGCATTTTACAATTACCGAAAGGCCGGATTACACAACCCGTGAAATCGGCCGCAAACTATTCGCAGGGGGTGCCGACTTTTTAAAAGGCGTCGTCGCAATGGATGGCATGCCCCCGTCCGACCGCTTGGAGGTTTGTTTTGCGGGCCGGTCCAATGTGGGTAAATCAAGCCTTATCAATGCTTTGACGGGACGCAAGGCTTTGGCGAGGACATCAAACACCCCCGGCCGAACACAAGAGATTAACTTTTTCACACTCAGCGACCAATATTACCTTGTCGATGTTCCGGGCTATGGTTTTGCCAATGCGCCCAAACCGATTGTCGCGAAATGGCAGCAGCTTTTGAAATCATATCTGTCAGGCCGCCAATCCCTGCGCCGCGTGTTCCTGCTGATTGACGGGCGTCACGGGGCAAAAGCCGTGGATGAAGAGATCATGCAACTTTTGGGCCGTTCTGCCGTGACATTTCAGGTTATAATGACGAAATGTGACAAGATTAAAAAACCCGAATTGCAAAAATCAGTGGATAAAACCATAGCTGTTCTGCAAAATCATCCGGCAGCTTTCCCCGAGATCATACTGACCTCTTCTGAAAAAGGTGACGGTATAGACACATTGCGCAGTGTGATTGCGACAATGGTCTAAAGCTTCACCGGCTGCCCGTGCGGTGTGGTTTCGTAGGCCCGTGTCCAATCCTTTTTGCGGCCATCCAGCATGTCTTTGGACACCCCGCAATGCGCCTGCAACAGGGTTTCAAGCGCATTCAATGCCGCTTGGTAATAGTTTTCCACCGTATCGCTTTCAGCATCGACCTGAAGTTCCCGCAAGGCCGCCCCTAGCGCGTTTGACCAGTCATCCGCTGTAATCGCCCCTTCCGCAATCAAGTTTTGTGCAATCGCCAAAACTTGCGCCTGCCATGCATCATTGAAGGTCGGTTCATCATCCAGACGCGGTAGCGGTTTAATCATGTCAGCCTGCATTCAGATAATCCTCCCACAAATCAAGTGAAACACTGTCTTTTGGATTGGCTTGCGCCCCCCACAATTCGGTTGCTTGAAAAGAGACCGTATAAAGATGCTGCGCCCATTCATTACCTTTGGCACTGTCATCCGCAAAGATATGCGCATCACGGTAACTTAGAATAACGCCGGTCTTGCCGCGCGCATAGGCAGGCAATCGCGTGTGCCCTGCATGGCCCAAGGCATTGGTAACAACGGATTGACCAACCGTAAACCTGGGGGCAGTTTCAACAGGGCGATCAAACCGGAATGCCATTGCATTATTCAACGCCAACACACCGTCATAGCCAGTGTCATTAACCTGCGCCAAAGGGGTGGTTTCGGATATGCCGCTTTCAAGTTCAGCAAATGTAAACACACCGCCATCAATCATTGATGCGATATGGGTTTGCGCCCAACTGTCAAAATACGGGCGGTTCAGGTAATCATCTTTACCCACCAGTTCACGGATATGCCGCCACCAGTCTATTGTAATACCCGGTGCTTTGGCGGTGCGCGTCATCGCCCAGATACGGCCTTCGTAATCCGCATGAAAGGGTTCATCCGGCTCGTTCACATCCACCGGGCCATAACCCAGTTTTCCGCCAAGGTCGTGTATGCCATCCATCAAACATCCCCCCGCTTCAAATCACGATCTGTGCCAATCATCGCATTGCGTGTAACCAGTTTAGCCAGATCATCCACCGACATACCTTTTGTTCCGGCAGGCCGCTGGGGGATCACCA
>DAOUQS010000433.1 GCA_030625465.1 Amylibacter sp.
CGTGTATTGACCAGGGCTTGTCCGAATTCAGATTGAAATTTTGCCAATGTTAGCGAATCAACCCGATCTTGACGTACATCAATGCAAGTTACTTCATAACCCGATTCGCGCAGGGCTTTCATGGCTTTTCTGCAAGTATCACAAGACTTTAGCCCATATAGCGTTACATTCATCATCGTCTTATTTTCCTGCCAAATTCACAAATTACTGAAGAAAAGCTTGCAATTAAGTAAATAAACCCCTTTGTATATCTTGTGAAGCTTACTATTCACCATCTGCCGACCTCCAATGTGATGCCTGCTGATACTGAAGATTAAGGCAGCACCAACACTTCACGGCATATCGCGCGTGGATCTGAAGTAGGAGAGAACGGATGGCAACTGGCACCGTAAAATGGTTTAATTCAACAAAAGGTTATGGCTTTATTCAGCCTGACGACGGCGGAAACGATGTGTTTATTCATGTCACAGCGGTTCAGGCAGCAGGCCTGCAAGGCTTGGACGACAACCAAAAAGTAAATTACGAACTGGAAACAGGACGTAACGGTAAAGACAATGCAACCAACATTACGCTTGTATAAATCTTTGCTGGCTTAAATTTGTGCGGCGGCCTAATTGGTCGCCGTTCTTGTTTAGGCTTGACCGATATGCATTCCCCGCGTATGAGCCGCCTTAATATACGATTACAACAACAGTAGAAATACTGAATACATTAGTAGAATTCGACGAATTAAGGGGCTTACGCGGGTTAACCGCACGGTCTCGGCCTAACTCCTCTATTGGGCAGGCCTTTCAAAATTCCTAAACCTGATGATTGAAAGTCTTGTATTAACGGCCCTTTGCGCCGCCATTTGCTCCTACCGGGGTTTATGGAAATCAGAACAAAATCACGGCATCCTGCGCGTGGTAATATAGGAGATAACAGATGGCTAACGGCACTGTAAAATGGTTTAACCCAACAAAAGGCTTCGGCTTCATTCAACCTGACGACGGCGGCAACGATGTATTTGTACACATCACAGCTGTTCAAGCAGCAGGCCTACAAGGCTTGGATGACAA
>DAOUQS010000257.1 GCA_030625465.1 Amylibacter sp.
CCAAGGCTATGGCATGGGCGCAAACCCCACAAGCTTTCTTGCTTTCCTTTCGTGTATTTTTACGACAGATATGGGCGCATGACCCGCTTGCGCAAAAAATTCTGGGAAACCACCGACCTGACAGAAATGACCCGTGAAGAATGGGAAGCGCTGTGTGATGGCTGCGGTAAATGCTGCTTGCTGAAACTGGAAGACGAAGACACAGGGCTTGTGCATTACACCAATGTTGCCTGCCGCCTGTTTGACGACAAAACCTGCCGATGCGGCAATTATCCATTGCGCAAACAACTGGTAAAAGGCTGCGTGGTTCTGACCCCCGAAAACCTTGAACGCAACGCCCACTGGATGCCGTCGACCTGCGCTTACCGCCTGATCGAAGAAGGCAGCGCCTTGCCCGCGTGGCACCCTTTGATTTCAGGCAACCAACAGTCGGTTCAGGACGCGAATATCAGCATGCACGGAAAAACCCTTGCAGAGTATGACGTTAATGAAGATGATCTGGAAAACCACGTAATAGAAGGCTTGCAATAATGTATTTCGCATCCGACAACAGCGCCCCCGTTCACCCAAAAATAATGGAAGGTCTGGCGCGCGCCAACAATGGTTATGCCAGCGGTTACGGCAATGACGCGACCACCAGACAAGCCCAGGCAATGATCCGCGAATTATTTGAAGCCCCCGAAGCGGCGGTGTATTTTGTGGCAACGGGAACAGCCGCCAACGCTTTGGCATTGGCCAGCCACATTGCCCCGTGGCAGGGGATTTACTGCCACCCGCTTGCACATATTGAAGAAGACGAATGCGGCGCACCAGAATTTTATGCAGGTGGCGCCAAGCTGGTGCTGATCGATGGCAAGGACGGCAAAATGGATCCCGCCAACCTGCGCCACCGGATTGAAAATACCGGTAATGTCGGGGTTCACAACATCCAGCGCGGGGCGGTATCGATCACCAATGTCACCGAAGCAGGCACAGTTTACAACCTAAACGAAATTCAGGCCCTGACCGCAATCGCCCGCGAATACAAGCTGCCTGTGCATCTGGACGGCGCACGTTTCGCCAATGCGATGGTCGCACTGGGTTGCACACCTGCGGAAATGACATGGAAATCGGGCATTGATGTGGTCAGTTTCGGCGGCACTAAAAACGGTTGCATGGGGGTAGAGGCGGTTATCATCTTTGACCCCGCCAAAGCCTGGGAATTCGAGCTGCGCCGCAAACGTGGCGGGCATCTGTGTTCCAAGAACCGTTTTCTGGCCGCCCAGATGGAAGCATATCTGACCGACGGTTTATGGGTCCGACTGGCCAAACACGCCAACGCAATGGGCAGCCTGCTTGCGACAGGGCTGGAAAAAATCGAAAGCGTTACATTCCAGCACCCGCAACAAGCCAATATGCTGTTTTGCGGTTGGCCGCGTGCAGGGCATGAACTGGCACAAGCGGCGGGCTCTATGTATTATCCGTGGCCGGCGGAATATCCCGAAACCGGGCCTGCGGATGAATTTCTAACCGCGCGACTGGTGACAAGCTGGGCAAGCACACCACAAGATGTAGATAAATTCTTGGAATTAATCGCACATACGGGGTAAAATGCATCTTTTTACCCTTATTTGGTAATTTAACCCGCGTAACACTCCTGTAACGTCTAGGCAGAATCGGTTGACGGTGCTAAGCGGGGGCAATGCCAACGCGCTGCTGCCAAACAGCCCTGAAATTGGGAAATTACCGATGATCACGATGGTCGAGCCAAAGCTCATCTCTGGAAACTCCAACCGCACTTTAAGCAAAGCTATTGCCAAGCGCATGTCGCTGCTGCGCGGAAGTCCTGTAAACCTGATAGACGCCCGTATCGAGCGGTTCAACGATCAGGAAATTTTCATCGAAGTGTATGACAATGTGCGCGGCGAAGACATGTTCATCCTGCAATCCACATCGAACCCGGCAAATGACAACCTGATGGAACTGCTGATCATGGCCGACGCGCTGCGCCGCTCGTCCGCGCAACGCATTACCGCCGTGATCCCGTATTTCGGTTATGCCCGCCAAGACCGCCGCACCAAGGCGCGCACGCCGATTACCGCCAAGCTGGTAGCGAACATGATTGTTGAAGCGGGTATCGAGCGGGTTTTGACAATGGATTTGCACGCGACACAGATTCAGGGGTTTTTCGATATTCCGGTGGATAACCTATATGCCGCCCCGATTTTCGCACTTGATGTGATGCATAATTTTAAAAACCTTGAAGACGTCATGGTGATCTCTCCAGACGTTGGCGGCACAGCACGTGCCCGTGAATTGGCCAAGCGCATCGGTGCCGATATGGCGATCGTGGATAAACGCCGTGGTGCGCCCGGTGAAGTGGCTGAGATGACCGTAATCGGGGATGTGACCGGCCGCAAATGTATCATCGTTGACGATATTTGTGATACTGCGGGTACTTTATGTAAAGCCGCTGATACGTTGATTGAAAAGGGTGCGACAGAGGTTCACAGCTATATCACCCACGGTGTGTTGTCAGGCCCTGCCGTTGAACGCATCACCAAATCCAGCATGAAACAGCTTGTGATAACAGACTCGATTGAAGCCACACCCGAAGTTGCCGCCTGTGATAAAATCCGCATCGTGCCGACTGCGCCGCTATTGGCGCAAGCGACATTGAATATCGCTAACGGCACATCCGTGTCATCATTGTTTGACGAAGGCACGCTGGGGCCGATTTATGACGGGTATTATAAAGGGTGATATCGCATAGCGCACGCACCCCTAACAAACCCTTCACCCTTCCAAGTGTATAACGCCTTTGCTAGCAAAAGTAGTTCACGGGTTTTCAAAGGGCGGGTAACAGCGCCAAATGCGAAAGCCACCAGACTTAACAGTTAAGTAGGTGTTTCGATCAAAAATCGAAACACCATAGGTGCAAGGGTCATAATCCCTTGTTCGGCCATATAGCTAC
>DAOUQS010000227.1 GCA_030625465.1 Amylibacter sp.
TGTGTTGTTGCGACGTTCATCACCGGTTTCGATGATAAGCTCAGAGGTTAGATCGTCCAGACGTGTGGTCCGTTCGGCCTCTGTTGCGGCAACAGCGGCTTTCAGACGATCAAGAGCATTGGCTTTTGAAACATGTTCCGGCGTCGCCATTTTTTCATTTGTGGTATCCAGCCAGCGGTCGATGGATGCGCCACTTTTCAGGGCTTTGACGGCGGCGGATACTGTCTTGGATGAAATTTCTTCTTCCAGGGTTGGCGCAAGTTCATCTGCCGTGGTGATGTCATTAACACTTTCATTGAAAGCGTGAATAAGGGGGTCCGGAGCCGTATCCAGAAACGCGGCTTCCCTGACCACAGCTTTGCGCCGGGATGAAAACGCGGTTGGCGGCTTGTTACCTTCTTCAATGCCTGCATCTTCTTGCGGGGCGCTTTGGCGCAGTTTTGCGCTGCTTTGAGACGGCTTTTGGGTCGGGATTGTATCTGCGGTATCTTTTTGCGCATCAACAATATCTGCCTGACGTAAGATAACACTGTTATCGGATACTTCGGCATCAATTCGATTTGGATTCGCACTTTTGGCTATCTGGTGCAAGGTTGACGCATCCGGCTGTAGCGGTTCGCTACCGAAGTGGCGATCATCAGCAGATAATTTCCGGAAATATTCAGCAACCAGTTGCATAGTCGTGAAAGGGTCATCGAAACCGTCCAGGGTACATGAAAATGTACCATAGGAGACAGTCATAGCTTTCGAGTGCGAATCCATTTTTATACTCATTTAACTCATTACACGCCCCCACGACGGTAATTTTATTATAGGTAGAGTTTTCGTTTATAATAGTAATAGCATCGTTTTTACCGTTACTTTAAGTAAAATTTTCAATTATTGATCCAGTATGGGAAACAATATTCAAAAACCAAGCCACACTGTGCAATTTGACGAAACTGTGACGCTTTTAGGGCATGCGGAAGTGCGTTCGCCGCATTTGCAAAGCCTTGTTGATTCGTCTTGCCCGCTGGTTTGTGCGGATGGCGGGGCGAATACCGCGCTGGAGTTCGGGTTGAAGCCGGACGTTATTATCGGGGATATGGATAGCTTCTCGGGGCAGTTTGATGGCCGGATCATACATCTTCCGGAACAGGATACCACCGATTTTGAAAAATGTCTGTATTCGGTTAAAGCACCGTTATACTTGGGTTTTGGCTTTCTGGGTGGGCGTTTGGACCATGATTTGCAAGCGCTTTCCATATTGGTACGCTACCCTGAAAAGGCCGTAATTTTGATCGGTGAACAGGATATTTGCTTTTGCTGTCCCAAGCATCTTGACATTGAATTACCCAAAGGCACCAGAGTTTCGATATTCCCGATGAGCCGCACGGAAATGCGATCCACCGGATTGAAATGGCCATTGGACGACATAATAATGTCGCCTTCTAAACGCACTGGCACTTCAAATAAGGCAACCGGAAATCCGGTCTTATTGACACTAGAGCAGGGGGATGCGGTGGTTATTCTGCCGTTCAAGCATATTGATGCGGTCAAACGCGCGCTAACAGGCGGGTAGGTTTACGGCCAGTCCGCCCAGTGACGTTTCTTTATACTTTGAATTCATATCCAGACCGGTTTGGCGCATGGTTTCAATACATGCGTCCAGTGACACCAGATGCTTGCCGTCCCCGCGCAGGGAAAGTGACGCGGCCGATACGGCTTTGATCGCACCCAGCCCGTTGCGTTCGATGCAAGGCGCCTGAACCAGACCCTTGATCGGGTCGCAGGTCATACCAAGGTGATGCTCAAGGGCAATCTCGGCTGCGTTTTCAATCTGTTCGTTCGTCCCGCCCAGAACGGCACATAGACCGGCGGCGGCCATGGCGGCGGCCGATCCCACCTCGCCCTGGCAACCAACCTCGGCGCCGGAAATCGAGGCATTGGACTTGATCAACGCCCCGATGGCGGATGCGGTCAGCAGGAAATCGATAATTTTGCCAGGATCCGCACCGGGGACATGATCCAGATAATAACGCAATGTGGCAGGGATTACGCCTGCCGCCCCGTTGGTGGGGGCGGTCACAACGCGCGCACCTGCCGCGTTTTGTTCGTTCACCGACATTGCATAGGACGCAATCCAGTCGTTGATGATGTGCGGGGCGGCCATGTTGTTTCCGCGTTCGTCCTGAAGTTCATCGTGAATGCCTTTGGCGCGTCTGCGGGTGTTCAGCCCGCCGGGCAAGATGCCTTCTTCGTTGAAGCCCGCGTCAATGCATTCGTTCATCACCGACCATATTTTCAGGATACCTGCGTTTAGTTCAGCTGGTGTGATGTGAATGGTTTCATTTGCCCATTTCAACTGAGCAATGGTTTTGCCGCTGGCTTTGGCCATGGCCAGCATCTCTTTTGCCGATCGAAACGGGTAAAGCACTTTTTGTTTGCGTGCGGTCGGGTCGGTATCGGCGGCCAGCTCTTCAGGTGTTTGGACGAAACCGCCACCGATGGAATAGTAAATCTGTTCGTGCAGCACGTTTCCGTCTTTCAGGGCTTGCAGGATCATACCGTTGGCGTGGTCTTCCAGTATGCGGTCATAATCGAACACCACGTCGGTTGCGGGGTCGAACCGGTAAACCGGGTGGCCCTTGGGGCGTACGGCTTTTTGCGTGGCTATGCGGGCCTCGGCCTGTTTTGCAAGGCTTGCGTTAAACTCTGGCGGGGTGAAACCATCAAGGCCAAGTATCACGGCCTGGTCGGTGCGGTGGCCTTTGCCGGTGAAGGCAAGTGATCCGTGCAAGGAGCAACGCAGATGTGTGGCGTCGATATTATCCCGCTTTAAGGCGTGCAAAAACCGTTCGGCGGCAACCATCGGGCCCATGGTGTGGGAACTGGATGGGCCGATGCCGATTTTAAACACTTCAAAGATGCTTAGAAACATAATGCGACTCCCTGCAATTCGGGGCAATCTGGCAGATTTTTTCAAAACTGAAACACCAAAAGCGACGACTTTAAATCAAGTTTGTACCAAAGCGATTACTATTTGCCGCAAAAGTCGGTTTCGGGGCAGATTAACCCTCGTCGAATGGGGTAATTCAATTTATATGAAGACTACATCATTTTGGGGAATTCCATGTCTGAAGCTATCTCTCCTTCACAAAAGGCAAAGTTTATCTGTGCAAAGCGTGCGATGGGTTTTGTCGAACCCGGAATGCGGCTGGGGCTGGGGACCGGTTCAACCGCGGCCTGGCTGGTGCGCTTGCTGGGGGACGAGGTGCGCAATAACGGGCTGAAGATCACCACTGTGGCGACTTCGGTGCAAACGGCCAGGTTGGCGGCTGAATGCGGCATTACCGTGTGCACGATGGATGACGTGAAATGGCTTGATCTGACGATTGACGGGGCCGATGAATTTGATCCGGAATTGAACCTGATCAAAGGTGGTGGTGCTGCTTTGTTGCAGGAAAAAATTGTCGCGACCGCATCCGACCGTATGGTGGTTATTGCGGATGCAAGCAAGGATGTGGATGTT
>DAOUQS010000437.1 GCA_030625465.1 Amylibacter sp.
GACCAGATGCATATAATGCACGCCCGACGGGCAGGTGGTCATGCAGGCAAGGCAGGACAAGCAACGGTCGATGTGCTTGACAGTTTTCGCGTCCGGCACACGGTTGTTTTCCAGCATATCCTTGATCAGGTAAATCCGTCCGCGCGGGCTGTCCAGTTCATCGCCAAGCACCTGATATGTGGGGCATGTGGCCGTGCAAAATCCGCAATGCACGCAGGCACGCAGGATTTCGTTCGCGCGTTCTATTTTAGGGTCGGTCAGTTGGGCGTCGGTAAAGTTTGTCTGCATGATCTAGCCCATTATCCCCGCATTCAAAATGCCCTTGGGGTCGAATTTCGCACGCAAACCTTGTTCGATTTTTGCAATCACCGCATTTTGCGGCAGTCGTTTTTCACCTGTGCCGCGCAGGCATTCGGCAGTGCCGGAAATGCCCGACATTGCGGCGCGCACATCCATGCCCGCCGGGGTCAAGACCCATAACAATCCGCCGCCCCAATCATAAACAATCTGAATATCGTGATCTATTTTGCGCAATGCCGCGGCCACTTTCGGGCCATCGGACGGGGTAACGGATATGCGCCATATATCGGCGTTTTGGCCATGAAACGGTTTCACATCACGCACAGCTTTCCACAGGCTGTCATCGCTGACAATCGTCGCATCCCCCACCGTACCAAGCAAGGTTTGCAACTGCTTCGCACGGTAAGCCACGGATGCGGCAAAACCTTCAACGCGGATCAATGTAGTGGCGTCCTTGCTGATATGCGCGGCACCGTTCACATCATATGGCGCGGTCAAGGCGGATGACATCGCGGTCACTGCCTGCGCGTCATTCAAGCCCTTAACAACCACCGTTGCACTGGTTTCGGGCGCGGGCAAAACCTTAAAGGCGACTTCCGTTAGAACCCCCAAAGAACCCATGCTGCCGGCCATCAGTTTAACCAGATCGTAACCGGTAACATTTTTCATCACACGCCCACCGTTCTTGATCACGGCACCTGTGCCATCAACAA
>DAOUQS010000223.1 GCA_030625465.1 Amylibacter sp.
CTAGGGTCAGGACTCATAGCCAGAAAATGACTGTAGCGGCGAGAGCGATGGCGGAGAGGTAAAGCTCGGGGCATCTGTCGTAACGCGTTGCGATTCGTCGCCAATCCTTCAATCTGGCGAACATGTTCTCGATACGGTGGCGCTGGCGATAGTGCTCGGTGTCGTGCGGGATCGCGACCTTTCGGTTCTGGCGTGACGGGATACATGGTTCGATTTTGTTTTCTTTCAATGCGTTACGAAACCAATCGGCGTCGTAGCCGCGATCTGCTAGCAGCCATTTGGCCTTCGGTAGCGATGACAGCAGCGCCAACGCGCCCCTGTAATCGCTGAGGTTCCCGGCACTCAGGAACAACCGGATCGGGCGGCCCAGAGCGTCGGTAACGGCGTGCAACTTTGAGTTCAGACCACCCTTTGTCAGACCAATCATGCGGCCTTTTGTTGTTTTTTTCGCCCCAGACTGGAGGCCGTGCGATGCGCTTTGAGATGCGTCGCATCGATCATCAGTGTCTCGGTTCTGTCGCCTTCGCGCGCCAGTTCGATCAGGATGCGAGCAAATATTCCCTTCCGGCTCCAGCGAACCCAACGGTTGTAAAGCGTCTTGGGCGGGCCATATTCTGGCGGTGCGTCCCTCCACCGTAACCCATTGCGATTAACGAAGATAATTCCGCTGAGTACGCGCCGGTCATCGACCCGAGGCTTGCTGTGGGACTTTGGGAAGAAAGGCCGAAGGCGGGTCATTTGTGTCTCCGACAGCCAGAAAAGATTGCTCATGATACCGCTCCTCTTTCGGAGCAGTGAATCAGTGAACCAACAAAATATCAATGGGTCCTGACCCTAGTCGCCTCGCATCCTGGAACCGGACACAATCCTTGGTGGCATCGATGTGGTCGACTAAGAGAAATTTACTTGCCAATATACTGGCAGGTTCTTAAACAGAAATTATCTTCTGGGGGTCGTAAATTATGGAAATCGCGTTGTTGTTGCTGGTATTTGTGGGTGCGACCCTGTCTGTGTTTACCGAAAACGATGGAACAGCAGATGAGCCGTCCAGCCTTTAGACACCTACCTGACCCACCGCGCCCTTCGCTCTCTGCTAACCCCTGTCTGCCAGAATTTGACGGGCTTATTATCATCAAATGCTGACCATTATCGTTCCGTTTTTCGATGAGGTACTTTACCTGTCCAATGCGCTGAATTCGATCAGATCGCAGCGGATAGATGATGTTCAGATCATTGTCGTCAATGACAACCCAGATCAGTTTAACGCAGGTGATCTGGCGGCATTGGGTGTGACCGGCGATATCGAACTGATCGAGCATGCGACCAACCTTGGCCTGTCAGCGGCACGCAATTCCGGGTTGACCCAGGCGCGCGGACGGTTCATCGGCTTTCTTGACAGTGACGACTATTACACCTTGGGCGGGTTGGCGCATCAATTGGCGCGAGCGCAAAGCACAAATGCCGACATCACCCATGGCCAGACCTGGTTCACCAATCTTGGCAGCAGCGAGGCGCATATCCTGCACCGTGATGCCACCTTTTTCACAACCCCCCGAACCTGTGGAGGGCTGGCGACAACGCCACAGGCGCAATTCATCACCTCGTCCTGGTCGAGCCTTTATTCGGCCGCGTTTCTGGAAAAACATGACCTGCGGTTCGATCCGGAGCAGACCAAATTCGAGGATCGCCTGTTTGTTCTGAGTACTGTTACCCGGGCCGAAGTCATCACCTTTACCGGGCGACCCAGCCACGTCTGGCGACGACGCGCCGGGTCGATATCGGTCACTGCGACCACTCCGCAGGCGCACCTGTTGCAGTTGCAGTTGTTGGAAAAATGCCTGACCCTTATACGCCAAGAGGTGGCCGCCGGGCGTCTTGCGCCGATATTTGAAAAGCGGGAATTGTTCCAAAGCGTGACGCGTCTGATCTGGAACATGGACCTGATCGAGGCGATTACCGAAAGGAATGATCCGGTCTATCAAAAGATCGCCACGCGCATAGTCAATCTTCTGGGGTCCGAAAGGTTTGGGCAAGAAATCTTTGACGACGAAATCATGCCCCGGATCAGCCGGGTGGGTCTGGACAGCAGAAAGGGACGCATCCCCCAAGCAGCATTTTCCACCATCCACCGGGCGATACAGGATGGTGATTTTACCGCTGCACGCCGCGAAATTGATAGTTTTTCCTTGCCGATGTCACCCCCCCTGCCCGCACGGGTCGGTAAATCACAGGCCCGTCGGTTGGTGCTGCATCTTGGGCTGCACAAAACCGGCACCACATTCATTCAGCACCACCTGATGGGCCACCGCGACGCCCTGCTGCAACAGGGCGTTCTGGTACCACTTACCGGGTTTGAAGCACATGACACCCCCCCCCGCGCGGGGGCCACGTCCGGGCATCAGGGCTTGGTGCGGGCCTTGCATCATGACCAGGTTGAAATCTGGTCCGACCTGGCGCAGGAAATTAAACAATCCGGTGCTGACACGGTGATTATATCCTGCGAAAACATGGGGTTCCCAACAATGAACGCGCGCAGAGTCCGGATTGCCAAACTGGCCAAACATCTGGGCAAATTCGAACAGACCGACCTGATTGTTCTGGCCCGGCGCGCTGATGCCTACGTCGAAGCATTTTACCGCGAACAGGTGGCGAACGGCGCACGGCTTACCGCCCTTGGGCTGCCGGGGTTTATCGCTGACTACGGCGATGGCCTATGTAATCTGCCGGCCCTGTTTGGCCCGTTCGAAGCGGCGTTCGGAACAAAAGTGCGGTTTGGCGATTTTGATGCGCTGGCGGTCGGGGATGGGTTATGGCCAGGGTTTGCGACACTGGCAGGGCTGCCCCCCGGCCTGCCAGTTCTGGATGTGGCACGCTATCCGAGTTATGACCGCGACACCATCGAGGTCCTGCACTTGCTGAATTCTCTGGTGCCCGACGCCGACCTGCGCAGCGACATTCTATCGGGCTGGTTCAGCCTGAATCCTGCCTCTGGACCGGGTGCAAGCCTGATTTCCCCAATCGACCGCGCCGCCCTGCTGGACAAATGGCAGACATATTCGCGTGATTTCGCCGCTGACCGTGGCTATCAACCCGATCTGAACGCGGCCCGCGCCAGCCTTAAGACGGAGGTCTGGCAGGCATCACAAACCGTGCCTGCCGCATATCTGTCTACGCTGGTTGGTCTGGCGAGCCAGACCGGTGACCGGTTGTCCAGCCAAAGTGGGCAAGGGACCATTTCGACCCCAGAGCGACGGGTCAAAACTCGTTAAGTGACATGTCCCTGACCACCCGCCTGCGCCCTTGGGCGGCCAATCTGGTACGGAAACTTCAACGTTTGGTGCGCGAGAGCGTGTCGCGCTAAATTGAATTCAAATGAAACACGACACGCTTTAATTGTCAGACGATTTCGCCCGCTTTGCTTCGATCTGACGCCAGGCAGCGACGTTGCGGTTGTGGTCTTCAAGGGTGGCGGCAAAGGCATGACCGCCGCTGCCATCAGCGACAAAGAACACAAAATCGGTGGCATCCGGGTGTGCCGCCGCCTCAAGGCTGGCAGCCCCCGGGTTGGCGATCGGCGTGATAGGTAACCCTTGGATTACATAG
>DAOUQS010000396.1 GCA_030625465.1 Amylibacter sp.
ATGCTAAATGGAAATTAAAGAAATATGCTATCAATATTCAATTACCTTCGCCGGGCACCGAAACGGGAGGTGGCCGAGCTAAAGGTTTCTGTGTCTGGAAACATGGCCGAAATTTCGTTGGGGAAAAGGTCATTTTCCATAAGTACGGATTCGGCCTATCCAATCAAACACGACGTTTATGATTTTGCACTTTTCGGAGCGCTTGCCGTATCGATCTCGCACAACGTCGAGATAAAATCAGATATTCCAATTTCAAGAGCTGCTATTAACTCAGCCGAGAAAATAAATGCTATCTTGAATATGTGGTTGCCTCGGAAAACCTATCCGGCTCCGCTTAGCTTTAGTAATATCGTTGATAGTGACCCTGGTTCATTTGATTGTCCTGGCTTGATGTGTCTTAGCGGTGGGGTCGATTCAACTTTTGCGGCTCTTGAGGTTCAATCGGAATTCAATTTGACTCATGGTCTGTTGATCGCGGGGGCAGACTATCCCAGTGCTCAGGCCCCGGGTTTCAAGTCTCTTAAACCACGTGTGCAAACCATTGCTGAAAAAACCGGATTAGAGCTTGTCACGGTGGAAACTTCGATCCGAAAACAGGGTATTAACTGGGAGATGCTGCACACGCTTAATCTTGCGATGTGTCTTAACTTTCATTCGGGCCAATTTGGGTGGGGTGCAATTGCCGCGGATAATCCACCTACATTGGAATTGGCAGATCATCCATGGGGCAATAACCGGGTGATAAATTCCGCGCTTTCCAACGCAAGCTTTCCAATTCGCTATATTGGTCAAGATTATAGGCGCGCGGAAAAAGTGCGCAAAATCATGGGGCACCCCAGTGACGTCGCAAGCCACATCGCTGTTTGCTACACCGAACAATCGCATGGCGGGAATTGTGGGGTTTGCTATATGTGTCTTCGAACGCGCCTTGGTATTTTGACATCGGGCCGCGAAATGCCTGATTTATTTACGCACAACGGCAATCTTGGGGCGATTATCGCGAAAATGCCCATCCCGAAATATCAAGCCGATAGGCGGAAAGTATTGGCCGGCATGTGGGAAGTTCGCGCTGACCTTTCTAAGGGGGTTACACGAGATGCGGTTGATGTCTATATCAAGCGTTTGAAATCCAGAACCATTCCCATGGGAAGGCGTTAATGGAAATAAGTCACCCGGTCACCTATCTGATAAACCTTGATCGCAACCCAGTAAAAATGCTGAATCTATTTGCTATCCAGCCGCTTCACTGTTCGGGGTAAATAAAGCGAAATTGACAAAATGAAAAGAATGTAAGAACCTTGTGGTGCCAGCGAAAGCGCATACTATTTGCCTTGCGCATAATCCGCCCGGTACAGGATATGGACATGGTTGAAACTATACACGCCGCTTTTGACAGACTTGCATTTGAATTGAACAATATT
>DAOUQS010000308.1 GCA_030625465.1 Amylibacter sp.
TTATCCGATATATTATATTAATCTTGACCGTGTTCCTGAACGTGCGGATTTTATGAATGATCAATTCTCACGCTTGGGATTGACGGCGGCTGTCCAAAGAATTTCGGCAGTAGATGCCTTAACGTCCAGCCTGAAATCAAATTATGATCAAACCGTCAAGACATCAAGATGGGAACTTTTATCGTCCGAGGTTGCTATTTTCGAAAGTCATAGGCTTATCTGGAAACGTATCGTGAAAGAAAAGCACCCGTTTGCGGTTATTATGGAAGATGATATTTTATTGTCCAAAGACTTTGCAAAAACGGTGGAAACAATTCTTGATACAATAGTTGAATTTGATGTCTTGAAGCTTGATGGTTGCAATCTCCAGTCGTGTTTGTTTGGGTCTATATTGCACTTGGACGGGGTGTCGATAAGGCCGGTTTTGCGAAGAATTGGAAGTTCGGCGGGATATATGGTGTCTTTGTCTGGGGCAAAGAAACTGCTGGATCGATCGACGGCTTATTGCGATGTTGCCGATGATTTTATATTTGAACCCCGCGCAGATTGCACCGTTTTCCAGATTGATCCTGCAGTGGGGGTTCAAGCCATGTTCCTTGATGATAAATGCGCTGTCGAGATGCCGGATGTTATTTCACAAAGTGAACGGACAAAGAATGTGTCGATGCGTAACAAGCGCAACAAAGGCCCGGTGACATATCGCTTGAAAAAAGAATGGCATAGATTGTGCGGAAAAGTATTTTTGAAATATTTCGGGAATGCATTCATCATCAAGCAGTCAGGCAAAATAGGCCCTATTCCGCTTGCAAAGGACCTTGGCCAGTACAAATGAATTATGGAGACGGGGGTAGACCCTAACGGGGCCTACTCCAACCTCACATAATGTTTTATTGCAAATCGGCTTGGTTTCCTTATACCCGCAACGCGCTATAAATAAGGTACGGGGTCAACGCTTTCCGTGCCGCGCCGGATCTCGAAGTGAACAAAGCTTGGATCGCCTTTTCCGACTTTGGCAATGGTTTGGCCGCGTTTGATCTTCTGGCCCTTTTTGACCGAGACATCCGCCACGTTTGAATAGACCGTATAAAGGTTGTCCGGATGCCGGATTAAAATAATAATATTCTGGCCGGTGGATTTGGACACAAGTGCTACCTCGCCGCTTTCGGCGGCTTTCACGGATGTGCCGGTTGCGGCTGCAATATCCAGACCTTCGTTACCGGATGAATAGCCGCGCAGCACTTTGCCATTAACCGGTTTTAACAACTTTCCGGATGCGCCCGCAGGTGTGCGGTTTGCGGCCAGATCCGGGCTTTCGGGTATTGTTGCGGTTTCCACTGCTGTGGGCAGGGGTTTCTTCGCGCTGGGTGGTTCCGGTGTTTTGTCGACAGGGGCAAGTACGGCGGATTGAACTGTGCCGTCTTCGGCGACAGGGATCAGCAGTTGCTGGCTTGTGCGTACCGACAGATTGCGGTCAAGCCCGTTCCATGATGCCAGTGCGGTCACCGATACGCCGTAAAGCCGTGCAATGGAATATGCGGTTTCGCCTTGTTCAACCACGTGGCGGATAGGTTCCGGGCCTTTTTGAAGCGTGCCGCTCTGGATCGGGGTCGGGCCGGCGCGGTCAATGGCCGCGGTCGCCATAGCCTCGATCGAGCTGTCATCGATCATATCTGTGGTTGGCGTGATGACGCCTTTGGGCAGGGCCAAAACCTCGCCTCGGCGCGCGATATAGGTTGCGGGCAAGCCGTTATGGCGGGCAAGATCCTGCGCAGTCATGCCGACACGGCTGGCAAGACCGGCCATGGTATCGTTGCGTTTGGCGACGATAACCTGATAATTCGGGTATGTGATAACGCCGCGACTGTCTGGTTGCGGCCTTGGGGCCAACTGGTTTGTCTGTGTGCCGGGAACCGGATTAAGCTTGTCATTGAAATCGCCCAACGTAAAGTTGTTACAGGCGCTTAATGCGATAGTACTGATCAGCAAAATATGTGATTTAAATGGGTACCGTGTTGTTTTTAATGCCATTTGCTCTAGTCCTGTTTGCGGGTTTCAAGCCCCGTCTGGTTTTGCTATCCCTGCCAAAAGCGGTACAAACCGCACCTCGGCAATCTCTGTATAATTAAGCCCTTCCGGTGTTTTTTCAACCTTGATCAGGCTTTGCACTGCTTCGGCCTGACCGACAGGTAACACCATGATACCCCCCATCCGCAATTGTTCCAAGAGGTTTGCTGGCGGGTCTTCGGCTGCAGCGGTCAAAATAATGCGATCAAACGGGGCCTGATCGGGCATCCCAAGGCTGCCGTCGGCGGTTGTGATCACCACATTTTGCAA
>DAOUQS010000043.1 GCA_030625465.1 Amylibacter sp.
AGAAATTCCATCGGCGGATAATGTGCCTCGGTGCCGACCGAGATCGCACCCTTTGCAGAAATCGCTTCAAGCATGGATCCAGCACTGGCCGGGGCAAGTGTGCCCAATGCCATAAATGTGGAAAAAGCACCTATTGTCGCAAGTGCGATCGGCTTCATAAATAGTTTCATTATTGTCTCCCTATTGTGTTGTATTTGATTGAACTGCTCCAGGGTTCACATGTAGATACCTGAAGTTATTTACTTGTCTACTTTCTCTGGCTGTCGCGCGATGCGGCCAAAACACATAACAGCTCGAACATAATCGAGACGCCGACCCATGCTGTGCCACCCGACGGATCGAAGGGTGGAGAGACCTCTACAAGGTCAGCACCGATCAGGTTCAGGCCTTCAAGTTCACGCACAAGCTGTTGCGCCTGAAAGGTTGTGAAGCCGCCGATTTCAGGTGTGCCTGTTCCCGGGGCAAAGGCAGGGTCGATACTGTCAATGTCAAAGCTGGCATAAGTTGGCTGATCGCCCATCAGTTCGCGTGCTTCGGCCATAACCGAAGCGACACCACGTTCAAAAAACTCTTCAATTTCGATAATCCTGACACCTTGGTCTAAAGCCCAGTCAAAATCAGTTACGTCATATTTGGTGCCACGTATACCGATCTGGATCACACGCTTGGGATCTAGATAACCGTCTTCAATAGCACGTCGAAACGGGGTGCCATGCGTGAATTTGCTGCCTCCAAAGTAAATATCATTCATATCTGTATGCGCATCGAAATGCACCATACCAACCGGCCCATCCGCTGCCAATGCGCGCAAAATCGGATAGGAAATAAGATGGTCACCACCTGCGGTCAGGGGCATAGTGCCCTGTTGTACTACCGTTGAATAAAACGCGGTGATTAGATCCAGTGATTCCATGATATCCATGGGATTAACTGGGCAGTCCCCAAGATCCGCGCAATTCATCAATTGGAAGGGACTGACACCGCTACGCGGGTGGGTCGGGCGGATCATAGTGGAAAGATCACGTAACTGACGCGGCCCATGCCGTGTCCCTGGCCTGTTCGACGTACCAGTATCAAAGGGAACGCCAATAATGCCTATATCAATTTTATTAGAGGCTTCGGCTATGGAATCAACATACGGTAGGCGCATGAAAGTCGCCATTCCCGCAAATCGCGGTATCGACATGCCTGAAACTGGCTGAAAGTTTGATTTGAGGGGCGGCATGTAGATATTTCTCCATTAGGATAAAGCGTTTTAAAATAAATTGATCTAGATTTTAAGTTCGTTAAACGCTAATCTATCGACCAAAAGGTTGAGGAACCTAGACGTAATGCAAAAATCATTTCCGACACTTGGTGATGTGGATATCCGCCTGTTGCGCGTGTTTTGTGCCGTTGTTGAATGCGGCGGCTTTACCCAGGCCCAGCAAGAACTGAACGTATCACGTTCCACGATCAGCACCCACATGGCCAATCTGGAAACCCGCCTGGGATTTAAGCTATGCCATCGCGGAAGGGCCGGATTTTCGATTACCCCACGCGGGCGTGCGGTTCACGAGGCATCACTGGGCATGTTCGATATGCTTGAGGGTTTCAATTCTCAGATAGCACAGTTACGCGAAAGTATTGTCGGCGAAATTGCAATCGGCATCGTTGATAATATGATCACGAATGTGAATTGCCGGTTAAGTTCCGCAATAGAAAAAGTGATGTCGCAGACGCAGGATTTGCGCATAACGATCAGAGTTGTACCGCCCGATCAACTTGAAGAACTTCTGGTCAGCAGACGATTGCAAATGGCGCTTGTCCCCCAGTTCATGTCTCGTAGAGAGATTACACAAAAGGTTTTGTTCAACGAAACCCAAAGCCTTTACTGCGGCGCACGTCATCCATTGTTTAAAGCCGATGAAAGCGAAATCACACCCGAGATTATTTCGCGTCAGGAATATGTCCGCCGAGGGTACGTGTCTGCGCTGACACCCTATTCCTTACCCTTCAGCGGGCCATCAATCGCAGTTTCCCACAATATGGAGGGGCTCGCGCACTTCATTCTAAGTGGGCAATGTGTTGGGTTTCTGCCCGATGGCTACGCCAAATACTGGGTTGAAAGAAACAAAATGCGTATCCTGCGCCCGGATCTTTACAGATTTGAAGTCCCGATATGCGCCACCTGCGCCGAGCATGACCACCAGTCGCTTGCTGCCGCATATGTCTATGATGCAATCATTCAAGAGCACGCGGGAGGGCTTGATTAATCCCCTTTCGTTGGATTGGTTTGTTAGATCCTTGCGAAAACGTCCAACCACACGCTTTCGGCAGATACCTTGATCATCCAAAATCAGGAACACTAGCGCGGCTACACAATAAAAGTGGCTATATGTAATTTATGAAAATGGGTATTGAGAAGTATCCATTATTATTTATCGTTAATTAGGAACGCGCGAAATAAACCACATGATTCTTGTGCAGGGGCAGGATATTGAAAGGGGCATAACATTGACCGATTATTTTAAATTCCCAGCCGGGCTGCATCTATTGGCACGTTGGCAATCAGGTGATGCAGAGGCCAAAGAAACGCTGCGTACCATCTTCGACAATACAATTGCCGGCCAATATGACGCCAAGTTTTCGGAGCCTGCGCCGACGGATACAGTGCATATATCGGGGTCTGTGCATATGATTGTGCTTAGCATTCTGCATGATCTTTATGGCATCGATTCTGCTGAATATTATAAGAATGATCCCGAACGCTATGCGCGTACCAACCTGATCACCAGCCGCTTGCTGGGCATTCAGAAATTTTACACGGTCTGGGCGCTTTATGCCTTCACGTGCGAGGCCTTGGGCCAAGAAATGATGTACCCCGACAAATTCCCCCCGGGATCAGATCCCGATAAAGTGCTGATTGACAAAAGCAACTGGCAGTCGGTGACCACGCCGGATTTCAATACCGGCGTGCCTAAAGTTATCACTGAAATTCTGCATACCACTGAACAACTGACAGGGATCGAACCCCTGTTGCAAATATCCGCCCCCTACAGTCTGGCGGCAGATATTTACGGGCAGGAACCCTTGCTGGACGATGTTGTGCATGATCCCGATTTTGTTAACCAGCTGCTGGATCATCTGGCGGATCAGGTATTATGCCCCTGGATTGAACATTTCCTGACCGAATTTCCAAATGGCTGGATAGAGCTTTCAGACGCATCCGGCTCACCTTTCTTTATCGGGCCCGAGAATTGTAAAAATATTGCAATACGATCAATGCAGCGCATGATTAAGGACAAGCCTTGGGCTGACCGTTTATTTGATTGCAATTATCGCGGCGATTACGTCACGCAGGCACAAAAAAGGGATCGTAGCGCACGGCGGCGCAATGCCGGCGCGAAAGCTGCGCCAAGCGGTATTGATCTGATGCAGTTGACTGACCTGAAGCACAGCGTTTGCCCCAAATTCATTATCCGTCTTGATGCCGACAAGGTGCCAATTGCATTCTACGAAGAACAGGCGATTGCGCGCAATGTACCACTGACAACCGGTATCGGCGCCGGACAGGTTGATCGCAACAGCGTCGGCAATCTGGAACTTGCCATACAGGATATCCGTGAAACCGCCCTGGAATACGTGGCTGCTGTTAAAAATGTTTGCGAGACTATTGACCTGCCGGATGACAACAACGTCTTGCAGCCTTGGCCAAGCCACGTTTATTTTGAAGACATCAGCGCCCAATCCCAGTTCGAGATGATCGAGATTATCATGCAAACGGTCCGGGATAAGGGTGTGCTTAAAGCTAGGGTCAGGACCTAGGCGCGCCCGAATTGCTGCTCTAATATGCGGGCTATCTTTGCCCCATATTCCACAATCTGGGCCTCGGTAGCGCATGCGAAACCAAGAACCATCGCATTGGGAACCTTCGCTTGGGCCGAGAACATTGTCAGGGGCAAAGCATCAATACCCTCCTGCCACAGCATTTTACACAATGCCTTTGCATCGCCTTGCTTCAGGTAAGCCAAAAGATGCATTCCGGCACTGGGGTTTGAGACCTCAAGGTATTTACCGGCTTTTTCCTGAAGCGTGCTGACAAGCAGCTGGCTTCTGTCTTTGTATGCTTTTCGCATTTTATGGATGTGGGTTTCGTAGTGTCCCATCTCCATGAAATCGGCAACCGCCGCTTGCACGATCCCGCAACAGCCGTGTGTCAGCATACCTTGCGCGGCTTTAAGTACATCAATCAAATCCGTTGGCGCAACGATATACCCCAGCCGCACACCGGGAAACAATGTTTTGGAGAAGCTGCCGACGTAAATAACCACCTGATGCCGGTCCAGCCCTTGCAGGGAAACAAGCGGTCTTTCGCTATACCTAAACTCACTGTCATAATCATCTTCTATAACCCATATATCATTTTCATGGGCGTAATTCAGCAAATCAATACGGCGTTGAAGTGACATTGTTGTACCAAGTGGATGCTGGTGCGATGGCGTGGTGAAAATCAGCTTGGGCGTTATGTAATGCTTTTTCCCATAGGCGATATCAATGCCTTCCGGGTCAACGGGCACGGGGAACACCTGTGAATTCATTGCGGTCATCGCATCCCGAATGGCAATGTGGCCGGGGTCTTCCAACCAAACGGCAACACCCGGATCCAGCAAAGAAAAGGAAAGTAGGGAAAATGCCTGTTGCGCGCCACCAGTAATGATAATTTGATCCGCCGTGCATTTAACGCCTCTGGCATGCCGAAGATGTTGTGCGATCGCCGTGCGCAACCGCAGTGACCCCGCCATATTTCCATAACCATAGTTCGTTGAGACAGACTGTTTCACCGCTTTGCGCCAAGACTGCCCCCAGGCTTTTTGCGGAAACAAATCAATGCCCGGTATGCCGGGACGAAAGGGCCGCACCTCTTCAATGCGGGTCGTTGCAAGGGTTCGTTCAATAAACCGGCTGCGCTCGGAAAGACGCGAGTGTTCGATTTTATCCGCAAAAGCAGTGCCTGCGGCTTTAGGCCTTAGGTTTTCAACCGATACTTCGGAAATAAACGTACCGGCACCCCGTTTGCTTGTTAAAAATCCTTCAGCCGATAATTGTTCATAAGCATTTTGAATGGGAATGCGCGATACTTTCAAATCGCGCGCCAATTGCCGTGTCGAAGGCAATTTCACCCCGATCGGCAAAGTACCATTAAGCACCGCATTCCGAATTTCACTTTCCAGCTGCAAATAAATTGGAACCTGGCCGTTCCGGTCAATTGTAATGAACGACAAGCTTAATTGAATTGCCATGCTTTATACCGACCCATTATTGCCTGTCGTATCCTAAGATGCAAAAATACGACTGAGAAGTGATACTATTTAAACCAAATGTGTAAAGCGCAACCTTGCTTATCGCAATCACATATGTCGCCAAGCATTACCGATCCCAATGTTGCCTGGTTGTCTGACGTCAGCACCTATGAGACAGAATTGGCCATTCAGTAACAACCCAGCGATACCGAGTTTGTCGATGGTTATTACGCCGGCTTTGCGCCGTTGCTTTTGATTTGACCAAAGTTCGCTTTAAAAGGCTAGCGGCAATCAGCAGCGTTACTCTTCGCATTTTTCTTTACGCCCCATAAGTTCGGGTATCTGCCTCATCAGTTTAGTGATATTGGCAGTTACCAGTTTTACTGTTTAATTTTACGATTGACTTAGCTTTGAATGCGGTAACAATGCTCGAAATAGTGCGTTGTTTTGCAACGCTTATTTAATTGCTGGGCAGAAAAAATTGCCTGCGCGTTATTACAATTGAGTCGTATTTGACTCTAAATCAATCTGGGAAGGTATTACTAAATGTCTGTTATTTCTAAAACCATCAAGGCGGCTGTGCTTGGCGCAGCTCTTGCCGGTGGATTCATTGGCTCAGCCATCGCGCAAGATCTGAAGTTTTTCACGATCGGTACTGGCGGAACAGCCTATACATATTACCCTGTTGGTGGCGTTATTGCGAACGCAATTTCCAAACCACCAGGATCGCGTGCCTGTGAAGAAGGCGGTAGCTGCGGCGTTGACGGCTTGATCGCTTCAGCTGTTTCTTCGCGTGGTTCGGTCGATAACATCAATGCGGTCCTGTCGGGTCTACGTGATTCCGGCTTTGCACAATCCGATGTGGCATACTGGGCTTACACCGGCACCGGCACAATGGAAGGCAAAGATCCTGCGACCAACCTGCGGACTATCGCGGCCCTGTTCCAAGAGCATATTCACCTTGTAGCCTTGGCTGATAGCGGCATCAATTCTGTGGCCGATCTTGCTGGCAAGCACGTTTCTTTGGATGAGCCTGGTTCGGGCACATATGTAGACGCCAACATGATCCTTGCGGCAAACGGCCTTTCCTCGGATGACCTGACAGCCGAAGCCCTTAAAGGCGGCGCGGCATCCGAAGCCCTTCGTAACGGCAAGATCGATGCGTTCTTCGTTGTTGCAGGTTACCCGACGGGCTCTCTCGTTGAACTGGCGTCTGCTGTAGACATCAAACTGGTGCCAATCTCCGGCGCAGGTGCTGCAGCCCTGACCGACAAATACGGCTTCTTCTCGCAGAGCAGCATTCCTGCTGACACGTATGAGGGTATTGCAGAAGTTTCGACCGTTGCCGTGGGCGCACAGTGGTACACAAACGCGTCACAAGACGATGACCTGATCTATGCAATCACTGCCGCTTTGTGGAACGACAAAACCCGCAAGCTTCTGGACGTAGGTCACGCCAAAGGTGGCACGATCACTATCGAATCAGCCCTGGCAGGTATTGGCGTTCCTCTTCACGCAGGTGCAGAACGTTTCTATAAAGAAATGGGCCTTCTAGACTAATACTCAGAGCAATTGCAAAAATATGTCCGGGCGCCTCGATGCGCCCGGATTATTTCATAATAAGGGACAGGAATAGGGTATGAGTAACGATAACGACGAGGATATGCACCTATCCACCGATGAGCTTGCGAAAATCGAACGTAAATACGACCCAGAGATGGCATTTCGGCCAACCGGGCCGATTTTATCGGTTGTTATTTCTGTAGCGCTAGTTGCGATGACTACATATCATTTCTACGCTGCAGGCTTTGGTCTAATCCGCGAGCTTTTGCATCGTAGCATCTATCTTTCCTTTGTTCTTGCCCTGATTTTTTTATTATTTCCTTTTCGCAAATCAACCGAGTACACGATGGCCCCGAAAGCGTGGTATCGTTTCGACGGTGTTAGTTTCCTCGACATTACATTGGCAATTTTGGCCGTCGGCGCAACGCTCTATTTGCCTTTGCTCCCCCCGGAAATTGTTTCCGAGCGCGTTGGAAACCCCTCGCAAGCGGATGTGTTCATGGGGACTGCACTGTTGCTTCTGACGCTGGAGGCTGCAAGACGTTCCATTGGCCCGACCTTACCGATGATCGCGATTATCTTCATCCTGTTCGCCCTGTTTGGCCCGTTGGCCCCCGGTGCACTAAAGCACGGCGGCACAAGTTGGCTGGGATTGATTAACCACCTTTACATGACAAATCAGGGGCTTTACGGCGTTGCGATCGGCGTTATGGCCAAGTACGTATTTCTGTTTATCGTCTTTGGTGTGTTAGCTACCCGCATCGGATTGGGTCAATTGTTCATTGATCTTGCCATGTTGATTGCCGGAAAATACGCTGGCGGGCCTGCCAAGGTTGCGATCTTCTCGTCGGCGTTCATGGGCACGATCTCCGGGTCCTCCATCGCCAATACGGTGACGACGGGGGCGCTGACCATTCCCGCCATGAAACGCACCGGCTATCCGCCGCATTTTGCAGCAGCGGTTGAAGCTACAGCATCCACCGGCGGGCAAATTACACCACCAATCATGGGGGCTGCGGCATTCATCATGGTGGAGTACCTAGAGATTCCCCTGCGCGACATCCTCGCTGCAGCCTTGTTCCCCGCACTGCTGCATTACTTCGGTATATTCACCATGGTCCACTTGGAGGCCAAAAAACTGGGCCTGCGTGGTTTGCGCCCTGATGAAATGCCCAAGGCGGCAGCGGTTCTGCGGAAAAACTGGCTTTCTATCGCCCCGCTTATCATACTTGTTTACTTCATCCTTTCGGGTCGCACACCAGATTTTGCCGCCGTTTATGGGATCATTGCATGTGTCGTGGTTGGCTTCCTTAATCCGGTTAACCGTCTGACACTGGGCGATCTTTGGAAAGCCTTGGCAATGGGCGCCAAGAATACTTTAGCCGTTGGTGCCGCCGCTGCCGCCGTTGGCATTGTCGTCGGGGTTGTCACCCTAACCGGCGTTGGATTTCGTCTTGGCTATGTTGTGGTGCAAACCGCTACGGATTTAGGTTCAACCTTCGGGAGCATCTGGCCGCTAAGTTATTTTGCCGTAGAGCAATGGGCGCTGTTCTTCTCGCTAGTGCTGATCGCGGTTGCATGTATATTTATGGGTGCAGGTATCCCGACAACAGCGACCTATATTATTTTGGTGTCTGTGGCTGCCCCAGCATTGGCGCAGCTGAATATCGAACCGCTGGTGGCGCACTTCTTCGTGTTCTACTATGGCGTTCTGGCCGACATCACGCCACCCGTGGCCTTAGCCGCATATGCCGCTGCGGGAATTGCTGGCTCCAACCCGTTCAAGACCGGCAACACCGCGTTCCGTCTGGGTATCGCCAAAGCACTGGTGCCGTTCGTGTTCGTCTACTCTCCAGCACTATTGTTGATCGCGGAAGGCTTCACTTGGTATCTGTTCTCGATCACGCTTCTGGGTGCAATGCTGGGGATCGGAACCATCGGAGTAGCCTTTGCCGGCTACATGATCGCTCCGATGAGCGGCAAACAACGTACCTATATTGCTCTGGTATCCTTCCTGTTCATTGCGCCTGGCCTAACCACAATGTTTATTGGCTTGGTGTTGTTGGTACCGATCATATACTTGCAAATCCGCGCGCATGACCACTTGCGCTTGCACGCAAAGGGCCTCAATTTAAACGAATAGCCCTTGGTTTTGCTAAGAACCGAAGGCTATTCAGACCGGTGGTATCCGGCCTCCAGATCGCACCAGATCACGGTTTGCACTAACTCTGGTTGAACGCGAAGAGATTTCTCGCGGGCTGGCGGCAATAGTCCGCTTCGAGCCCAATATGGGCATAGGCTACGTAATTAAATTGCCCCCCGCGACTATCATTTCCAGCCGGATAGCGTAAGGGAAGTGGTACCTTAAGGAGAATGAATGATGGGAGCTTCACAGAGCTTACTAGAACTGGTTGCGGCGGCGCAGGCCAATGCAAAGATATACGAAGATCGCATTTCAGAAATTTTGAAACTTATGGACGGGCAGAGCGGGTCCGACGCCCAAGTTGAAGAACTTCGCGCGGCGACTGTTGCGCTTGAATTGGCCGCGGTCGATATTTTCTCACTTTTCGAAGCGCGGATGCAGCACCACTTTAGACGGGGCCCGTTTTCACGCAAATTGAAATCATTGCTGTTGAAGGCTGAGCAAACTGACCTCGCCGATAGGGTCTACCAATATTATCTTGCCATCAACGTGCTGAAGCATGGGAAAGGCGCGAGTTATCGGGAGTTGCTCAATGCCCAAAGCACTCTTTTTGTTGTGAAATCAACCGAAGACATCATCGCAGATGAAGTGCACGCACCCGCAGGCCTTATAGATGTCAGTGTCCCGGGCTTTTTTGATGGGCTGACCACGACTATTCTTGAGGCATACCATTTCCTTGAAAACAGATAGGTTTATTAGCTCTATTCGTCAGATTGAATACACGACGCACGGCTAAGAGCCGGAAGCGCGGTGTATCCGTGGCTTAGAGATGGTTATGCTGCGTTACGAAGAACGACACGCCCGCAGGCCCAATCCCCCCTTCAGGCGCGGCAATGAAGGTGGTATCTTGATACGGACCAACTATCTTGCCTCTATAAGTCAAACAACTTGGCAATACCTATTTGGCCCCTTTTATTCGAAGACCTTTTTTATCTGCTTTCACAAAGTCACCAGACGTATTAGGCATCCCTATCTTCGCTATTCTGGGAAAAATCATGGCACAAAAAGCCACCATTTATAAAGTTGAACTTTCCGTTTCCGATATGGATCGTTATTATTATGAGACCCATAAACTGACCGTTGCCAAACATCCTTCGGAGACGGATGAACGGCTGATGGTGCGTATTCTCGCTTTTGCACTGAATGCCCATGAACAATTGGAACTTACCAAGGGCCTTTCAACGGATGACGAGCCAGACATTTGGCAGAAAAGCCTGAGTGGTGAGCTTGAATTATGGGTGGCGTTGGGACTTCCGAGCGAGAAGATTGTTCGTCAATCCTGTGGCAAAGCCAACGAAGTGATTGTCTATTGTTACGGCGGCAGGACGGCTGAGATGTGGTGGGAGAAGATCAAAAACAGCACCACTCGGTTTGATAACCTTCGGGTTACAAATTTTTCAGAGAAAGACACTGGCGCACTGGGGAAACTGGCAAGTCGCTCGATGAAGCTGCAGGTTAATATCCAGGACGGCGATGTGATGGTCAGTGTTGATGATAGCATCGTTTACGTTACTCCGGTCAAATGGAAAAATGCTGATCGTTGATCGTCGACCAATTCACAATGCGCATAAGAGCCCAGAATGTAGAATGCTGCGCAGTTGACCGGTGGACCTGTATTGACGAACTTGACACCCAATTCTGTCTCACAGGTGCTGACGTCAGACACACCGCTTACCTATCTCCCAGAAAATAAAGAGATAATCCCGCTTCAGGGTGGCGGTAAATACCAAGCAAAGGCGACCAAATATTGATGAACCAACCGTGAACCATTTTGCGAACCGCTTTTGGGCAGTTTGCGAACCCTTGGGGTTATAAAAGTACCATTAAAACATAGAGTTAGATGGGTGGCGTGATACCTCTTCTGGGCACCAATTCTTCTTCTCATAGCTACCACTACATTCAGCAACGCAGATCTGTGTTCCGGATTTCTGCATTCAGTAAATCAGAAAATGCCTGTGCCAGCAGTGACAGTGGTCGGTGGGCGGGTCTGATAAT
>DAOUQS010000065.1 GCA_030625465.1 Amylibacter sp.
GAACATACCGACAAAGGCAACGTCCGCACGCCAGCGCAGTTCTTGTGGGTAGAACCCGTAGATCAACTGCGGGAACCGTTCACGGATAACCGCCCAGCAGGCACCTGTGGTACCTTCACCGTAAGCTTCCACGATATTGGCCCGACATTCTTTCAAAGAACTTGCGTTCCATGATGACTGGAAGACCCATGGCAGAATGTGACTTAGGACGGAATAAATCGCCCAAAGAGCCGCAATAGACAAGATCGAGTTCGGGATTGTTGAAAACATGTTTTCCCGAAACCATTTTATCAGACCTTGCTGCGACGTAGGCGGAGCCTTTTCGTGCAGCATTTCTGTACGAACAAATGATACATCAGTCATATCAACGCTCCCTCAGCTTAACACGTTCATTATATTGATTCATGACCGTGGAGATTGATAATGAAATCGCCAAATAAATTGCCATCAAGATAATCAGGCTTTCCATTTCACGACCGGTTTGATTCAGGGTAATACCGCCCAAAGTTCCGGTAATATCCATATACCCAACTGCAATCGCCAATGACGAGTTTTTGGTCAGGTTCAGATACTGCGAAATCATCGGTGGGATAATTACCCGCAAGGCTTGTGGTAAAACCACCAGGCTTGTGATCCGTCCGGGACGTAACCCAAGGGCTGCCGCCGCTTCGGTTTGACCTTTTGAAATCGCCTGAATGCCCGAACGTACTGTTTCCGCGATAAAGGCAGCGGTATAAAGTGACAAAGCAAACCACAAGGAAATTAAAGAGTTCCGCATGTAGAACCCGCCCTTGAAGTTGAAACCTTTCAGTTCCGGATATTCCAGCCCCATAGGCTTGCCCAAAATATAATAGGCGGCAATGGATGGCAAAATGAATATGCCAAGCTTGATCCAGAATGTTGGCAGGATTTCCCCAGTTTTTTCTTGGCGTTTTTTAGCCCAACGACCAAAGAAGAAAATACCGACAATAGACAAGAAGAACACCGCTATCAGTGGTCCAGAGCCCGGAAAGAATGTTGGCGATGGAATGTATATCCCGCGATTGGTAAGTGCCACACTGTCAAACAGCTTCATCGAGGCAATAGCATCCTCACCACGGAAATGGCTTGGTTGCGGAAAAATCTCGATGAAAATCGCCATCGTGATAATGATCCAAAGTAGTACAGGAACATTCCTGAAAGCTTCGATATAGACTGTCATCAGCTTTGAAATCAGCCAGTTTTTTGACAGGCGCATAATGCCAACCGCAACACCTATAATGGTTGCTGTGACACAGCCCAAAAAGGCCACCAGCAGCGTATTTAAAAGCCCAACAATCGCAGCGCGGCCATGGGACATTGTTGAATTATATTCGATTAGGCGTTGATTAATATCGTACCCGGCTTGATCCCATAAAAAATCAAACCCCAAGGGTTTCCCTAGATCAGCAAGGTTTTGTCCGGCGTTTCTGACAAGCCAACCAACCGCAAGCAAGAACCCTATCAGGGCAATTATTTGGATGGTCATGGAACGATAACGTGTATCGTACAATAATTGGCTTATTTGGAAACCGCCCTTTTCAGGTTCGGTTATAGCAGACATGTGTCTACATCTCCCTTTTGTTGGTCGGGCCGCAATTTCTACACTGTTGCGTTTTTACGCAATCAGTTGATCAGGCCTCGGATTATATTTTATGTAGTCCCCAGATATGAAAAGGGCGCGACCTATGTCGCGCCCTTGACTTTAATCGTTTAACGGAACGGAGCAGAGTAGATCAAGCCGCCGTCTGTCCATGACGCGTTCAAGCCACGTGCGATACCAACCGGAGAACCTTCACCGATATTGCTATCGAAGATTTCGCCGTAGTTGCCGCTTTGTGCAATAGCGCGCATAGCCCACTGTTTATCCAGACCAAGCATGCCGCCCAGGTCACCTTCGGTGCCCAACAGACGGTTTACTTCTGGGTTTTTACCAGCAGCACCAGACATGCTTGCAATGTTTGCAGATGTAATGCCCAGCTCTTCAGCTGTGATCAAAGCGTTCAATGTCCAACGAACAATGTCGCCCCATTGGTTGTCGCCGTGACGTACAAGTGGACCCAATGGCTCTTTAGAGATGATCTCTGGCAGAACAACGTGATCGTCTGGCTTTTCAAACGTTGCACGTGTAGCAGCCAAACCGGATGCGTCTGTCGTGTAAACGTCGCATGCACCTGACAGGTACTGTGCTTGGCCTTCAGCATTTGTTTCGATCGGCACTGGCTCGTAAGAGATGTTGTTTGAACGGAAGTAGTCCGCCAAGTTCAGCTCTGTTGTTGTACCAGTTTGGATACAAACGGTTGCACCGTCCAGATCTTTAGCTGATGAAACACCCAATGCTTTTGGAACCATAAAGCCCTGGCCGTCATAGTAGTTAACGCCAATAAATTCAAACTTCAGATCCACATCGCGTGAAAATGTCCATGTTGTGTTACGTGCCAACATGTCAACTTCGCCAGATGCAAGTGCAGTAAAGCGTGTTTTACCAGTTGTTGGTACAAACTTCACTTTGTCGCCGTCACCCAAGACAGCCGCAGCAACAGCGCGACATACAGCCACGTCAAAGCCGTGGTATACGCCATTGGCATCGGCAGCAGCAAAGCCAACCAAGCCAGTGGACACGCCACATTTTAGTTCACCGGCAGCTTTGACATCGTCAAGCGTACCAGCGGCAGCAAAACCAGCGACTACAGATGCAGCGACTAGAGTGCCAGTAAATACAGATTTTTTCATTTTTACCTCTTCCTGATGGTCTGCCCCTAACGGAGCATTCTCCCAGCCATTTTGGCCAGTCTTTTAGACACTGGGGAATCCCCAGTTATCCGGTACCGCATTTGGACAGGTGTTTTGTTCAAGGTCAAGTGATGAGTTTGGATTTCGTAAAGGAAACCCTAGGTTTTGTGTTTTATTTTGCAATTTTCACTATTTGTTATTAGCTATTTAAGCAAAGATAGAACAAATGCAGCACGTTCAAATGCTTTTTGCCGTGTAGCGGCAAGGGCTGATGCATCATCATCGGCACCCCATTCAGCAATTTGCCAGTCCTCATCAATACGCGAAGCCGCCCAAGCATCTATTGCCGTTAGCTTTTCATTTGCGGTTGCAAGCCCAATGACGAACGACCCCGACAAGCTAATCAAATCATAAATCGCAGCCAATTCGAAATGCGTATAGTTTCTTAACAAAGCAGCACTGGCCGCCAAAACCTGTGTCGGTTGGCGAATAGGCATGACACCGCTACCAACCTCCAACCGCACACCGTGGGTTTGTGCGAACCAGTCCAGCAGCGGTTGCCACACCTGTTCCTGACGATCGGCAAGCCCCTTGGGTGAAGTGGCGCGGTAACACAAAAGATCGGTTGTTGCATATTCCGCAAGCATATCAATGATCGGTTCAGACTGTACCGCGACCTTGTCAATCGCCACATTGGCCAGCTTGGTCATCGGCAGTTTTTCAGGATCAACCTTGCCTTCCAGTGAACGCCATTCAGCGGCGATCGTTTCCGCCAGCACGCGCGTGGGAACTTGCAAAACCTCTTTTGCCGGAGTTCTCAAATCCCGCCCGTCCAGCAGCACCTTATATCCGCCGTCCACTTCAGTGACGTTCACATCCGACCAGAATACCCTTTGTTCCCACTCGGCCATTAATCATAAACCTGTTCAAAGGGGTCAGCTGCGGCATCGGCCTCTTCCCAACCTAGAAAATCCCAAGTGCGTTTCATGTGGTTAGGCATATCGGCGGTAAAGTGCATCCGCTTTCCCGTAATCGGGTGATCAAACGAAATCGAGCGCGCGTGCAGGTGCAGTTTCCGGCTGATCTCGCCCCCCAGCTGTGCGCCCCAGCCGTCGCCATCATTTGACTGGCTATTACCGCCATACTTGCCGTCACCGATAATCGGGTTACCGATCTCGGCCATATGGGCGCGCAATTGATGCGTGCGTCCTGTGATCGGCACCAAGGCCATCCATGTTACACGACGACCCAGTTCCTGAATGGTCGCATAATCTGTAGTTGCCCGCTTGGCACCCTTAGTTCCGTCAAAATCCTTTGGGTGAACGCAATACATCTTTTCACTACCCTGCCCACCAGCCTTAACCAGCCCAAAGCGGATAGTCCCCAACTTGGGTCGCGCAACGCCGGCCACAGCAGCCCAATAAATCTTGCGGGTATCGCGCGACTGAAATGCTTTTGCCAAACCTTGCGCGGCTTTTCCGGAACGTGCCAGTAACAAAACCCCGGATGTGTCGCGATCAAGCCGGTGAACCAGTTTAGGTTTATTTTCCATCCCGAACTTCAAAGCTTCCGACAGCCCATCCACATGCACATTGGTTTTGGTGCCACCCTGCACCGCCAAGCCCGCGGGTTTGTTCAGCACGATAATGTCGTCATCCTTGTAGATCACACAATTCTGGATCATTGCCGCATCCGCATCCGTGACCCGGTATTCTGACTTCACATAATCAACATCGGCCTGATCAGGAAGCGGCGGTATCCGCACGGTTTGACCCTTTTCCAAGCGAGTTGCAGGTTTTACGCGCCCCTTGTTTACCCGCAAGTCACCCTTACGGCACATCTTTTCAATGCGTATCTGGTTAACATGCGGAAACTGTTTTCGCAGCCAGCGGTCCAGCCGTTGACCATCACCGTCATCATCTACTTCGATCAGTTGAACCCTGCTCATGTCAAAATACTCCGTGCTAGTAACAATCCCAAAAACAGCGCCATAACCGATAGCCCCATTGATCCGAATACATATAGTGCAGCCATTGCCAATTTACCCTTTTCAAACAAAGCAATCGTATCCATTGAAAACGCCGAAAATGTTGTGAACCCGCCCAATATGCCAACCATCACAAACGGCACCAGTGTTGCACCGTTCCCACGCTCAAGCAAAGCAATTGCAGCAATCCCCATCAGAAAAGACCCGACAACATTCACGATCATCGTACCCATCGGAAACCCTGCCCCGATGATGCGGAAAATGGCGGACACCGCACAAAAGCGCAGTGAGGCACCGATTGCGCCACCCAGTGCAACAAGTCCGATTGTATTCAACATCCGTCAAATCCCTATTAATTCACGCCGCTTTACTGTGCTTATCCACGGGTTACGAGGGCAAAGCCGCGTTTATTTGCGTTCCGCGTTTTTTTTAGCACGTAATTTGGCGAAATAATCCAAGCGTTTCTTGAACTCTCGTTCTTGCCCGCGTTCCACAGGAAAATAATACACTCCACGGGGCATTTCATCGGGGAAATAATTCTGGCCGGAAAAGCCGTCTTCCTGATCGTGATCATAGGCGTAACCCGTACCATAGCCCTGATCTTTCATCATTTTGGTCGGTGCATTAAGAATGTGTTTTGGCGGCGGTTTAGACCCCGTGGATTTCGCCTGTGCATAGGCCGCCTTATAGGCGGTATAAGCCGCGTTCGATTTCGGGGCTAGGGCCAGATAAATCACGGCCTGGGCCAAGGCCAGTTCGCCCTCGGGACTGCCAAGCCGTTCAAATGTCTGCCATGATTGCAGGCACACGGATTGCGCGTTCGGGTCGGCAAGGCCAATATCCTCAACCGCCATGCGCGTAATCCGCCGCGCCAGATAACGCGGGTCTTCGCCGCCGTCCAGCATACGGGTAAACCAGTACAGCGCCGCATCCGGATCAGAGCCGCGCACCGATTTATGCAAGGCCGAGATCAGGTTGTAATGCCCGTCACCCGATTTATCGTATTGTGCCGCCCGCCGTTGCAACCGCTTTGACAGCTCCTCAATATCAATGGATTTTTTCAGGTTCCAACTGAAACACTGTTCAATCAGGTTCAACAGGCTGCGCCCGTCACCATCGGCCATTTCCAGTAAAGTCTCGCGCGCTTCGGCCTTCAACGGTAGTTTCTTCTTCAACTCCGCCTCGGCACGTTGCGCCATCAATTCCAGATCTTTCAGTTCCAGCCGTTCCAGCACCAGAACCTGTGAACGCGACAAAAGCGCCGAATTCAGTTCAAATGAAGGGTTTTCCGTGGTGGCACCAACCAAAATGATGGTGCCGTCCTCCATGAAAGGCAAAAAGCCGTCCTGTTGCGATTTGTTGAACCGGTGTATCTCATCAACAAAAAGCAGCGTTTGCTTACCGTTTGAACGGCGCAATCGCGCGGCTTGGAAAACCTTCTTTAAATCCGCAATGCCGGTGAATATCGCGCTGATTTGAACGAACTTCATATCCGTATGGTTTGCCAGCAATCGGGCCAGTGTGGTTTTGCCAACCCCGGGCGGTCCCCAGAAAATAATTGAGGCCAGCGCGTTCGATTGCAACATCAGGCTTAGCGCGCCTTTATCACCGATAAGATGCTGCTGGCCGATGACCTTATCCAAGGTTCCCGGTCGAATACGATCCGCAAGCGGAGTAATTTTTTCCACTTCAGGGGGCTTTGCGCCAATTGTATCGAAAAGATCAGCCATAAACAGACTATTTCACACCCATACTCCGCTGGCAATCACGCGAACAGTGTTTCGTTACTGATACGCGCCTGGAAGGTGTGTGATCTGGCAACGGTTCTGTTTGCCGTCAATTTCGATGACCGGCCCGACATTTTCGATATGCAAGCCAATCCGCTTCATCCAGCGTTCCCAATTGGGCGAGCCGATGCCGATAGCAGACCGAACACCCAGTGTTTTACGTGTTTCAAGCAATGCTTTCAGCAAACGCAACTGTACGGCACTTCGTGCGCGCCCTGACAGATGGCTGGATTTAAAAAAACGCGAGAATTCAAAAATATGGCGCTCTTCCGGTGCTTTTTCATAAAGCAGGTTCGTTGGAATTGTGTCCAATAATCCGCGCTGCGCATCCCGGATCATATAGGAATACATCCCGCAACGCGCCGTGGTCGGGGTTAGCCTGAAACCGCCCAATACCTGACCACCCTCGTGAATGGCGATCCACCTGCTGTGAGGCGTGTCATATTGGTCAAATTCCATACCGTCCGCTTCGGACAGATCCCAACGCTGCTCTACGATAAAGCTTTCACGACGTGCCCGCAGCAAATCGGTAAACAGCTTACCGTGATCATGAATATTGGCAAATGATAAGGTTGTTGCCTGCATTTTATTCGCACCTTCTTTTGTTCGCTCGATCTTATGTCGCACTATTTTTAAACGGATTTTTATCCGAACACTTACTACAGTAACTTATAATCTTTAGCCCGTTGCACTGCTTCCGCAGTTGTTTTTGCCATTAACCGCGTCCGCGCAGAGGATAGCCGAAGCTTAAAGGCACTTTCCGATATGCCCAATGTTGCTGCCGCTTCCGCATACCGATGCCCGGTCGATACAAGCTTCAATGCTTCACGTTGAGCCCCTGTAAGGCTTTCTGGTAGTTCCGCTTTATTATGCAAGATTTCCACCACTTCTTGTGCCTTCAGCAATTCATCCAAAGTAAATTCACGATCATCACGCGCTATGCCGACGATCGTACGCGATGAAATACGGCCATATGAAATAGTTGCACCAAACCGCAAGCCGAATTCAGCAGCTTGTTTGATGATACTGAAAGGATCAGGTATCGGACATTCGTTCCACCGGCACACGCCTTGCTTTGCAAAAGCCCATGCAACCATCGGATCGCGCAGCCCGTAAACATTATTGGTATAATGATCCTGCCAAGCTTGCGGCCAAGTGTATAATGAAACTAAGGGTGACGCGAACCTGATATGCAGACCCATACCGAAACCCAAAGGCGAAAGTGCACCCAATTTTTTTACTTCACTATCAATATTTTTTTTAATATTCATATCTCTTTAGACGTTTTAGAGTGCCGTTAGTCAACCAATAATTGTGTCTGAACCATGTCAACTTATTGTTAACTATACCGCATTTTGAAAAAAGGAGGCCCTTCATGCATGAAGGACCTCCTTTTAATAAAATCGATATGGCAATTTTACAACTAAGTAAAAAAGGCTTAGCTTGCCTCGTCTGCTGCGTCTTCGGCAGCAACACGGGCCTTATCACCCTTGCCTTTGGCATCCACATCGCGATCAACAAATTCAATGATCGCCATCGGGGCCATGTCACCATAACGGAAACCGGCTTTCAAAACCCGAACATAGCCGCCTTGGCGGTCTTTGTAGCGTGGGCCCAATATGTCAAACAATTTAGCAACATAGACTTCTTGCTTCAGCTTTGATGCGGCCTGACGGCGTGCGTGCAGATCGCCACGTTTCGCCAATGTGATCATTTTTTCAATGATCGGACGAAGCTCTTTGGCTTTCGGCAATGTTGTTTTAATTTGCTCATGTTCAATAAGCGAGCCGGCCATGTTGGCGAACAAAGCTTTACGGTGCTCATGTGTTCGGTTCAGGCGGCGGTATCCACGTGCGTGACGCATAGTATTAGTCCTTTTTCAATCTTTATACTTTGTCCGGCAAGCCTGCGTTGGGTCTTGCGCTCCTTGGGGCATTATTGCCCGAATAGTCCCCACCAGTGTGGGCATTTTTGTAAGGTGGGCCTTTCAGCCCACCCTTAATTCTTAAAACTGGTCTTCGAATTTCTTAGCCAGTTCTTCGATATTGTCCGGTGGCCAATCCAAGATGTCCATGCCCAGATGCAAGCCCATACCTGTCAGCACTTCTTTGATCTCGTTCAAAGATTTGCGGCCAAAGTTTGGTGTGCGCAGCATTTCTGCTTCTGTTTTCTGGATCAAATCGCCGATGTAAACGATGTTGTCGTTTTTCAGGCAGTTTGCAGAACGTACAGACAATTCCAGCTCGTCGACCTTTTTCAGAAGTAGCGGGTTGAATTCCAACTCGTCTTCTTCTTCTTGGCGCGACGCAGACTCTGGCTCGTCGAAGTTCACAAACACAGACAGTTGGTCTTGCAAAATACGCGCGGCAAATGCGATAGCATCTTCTGGCGTTACAGAACCGTCGGTTTCGATCTTCATGGTCAGCTTGTCATAATCCAGAACCTGACCTTCGCGGGTCGGTTGCACATCATAAGACACGCGTGTCACAGGTGAGAACAAAGCGTCGATCGGGATCAGACCAATAGGCGCATCATCGGGACGGTTTTTGTCACCAGCAATGTAGCCTTTGCCTGTTTCCACAGTCATTTCCATAAACAGTGATGC
>DAOUQS010000321.1 GCA_030625465.1 Amylibacter sp.
ATTTCCAACGCGGATTTTGATGGGTCTTTCGGGTGGGCATCGACCGGGATGCCACGGCCATTGTCGCGGATGGTAATGTGGAAATTGGCGTGTAGTTCGACCTCAATCCAGTTGGCGTGACCGGCCACGGCCTCATCCATCGAATTGTCGATAATCTCGGCCACCATATGATGCAGCGCGCGGTCATCGGTGCCGCCGATATACATGCCAGGGCGCAGGCGCACATGTTCCATATCCTCTAACACCTGGATGGCGGAGGCATTATATGTATTTTCGGGTTGGTCGTTCTTGAATAGGTCTGTTGCTGCCATTGTCGATTCTTATTTGCTCGTATTTTCTTGAAAGCATAAAGCAAAAAAGGGTGAAGGGGTATATCTACTTGGATGTTATTCTGGCGAGGGCCCCTGAATTTGATCTAAGTCAAAGCAATTATACGATATTTGTGTAGGCTGGCGGAAATTCAAATGGAGATATTTATATGACGTCATCATCGACACCGAACAAGACAAAAACGGCAACACCCCCGGCAAGCACGGGGGAAGAATTGGCGTTTCCCATAGTTTCAACCGATGCCATTAACGGTGCCTTTGATGCCGAGAAAAAATCAGGCCATGAAAAGATGGGCAAAAAGGAATACGAGGCCCGCAAGCGCGAATTGCAATCCGAGCTGCTGAAGGTTCAGTTGTGGGCGCAGGAAACCGGTCAAAAGTTTGTGTTGCTGTTTGAAGGTCGTGATGCGGCCGGTAAAGGTGGGACAATCAAGCGGTTTATGGAGCATTTGAACCCGCGTAGTGCGCGTGTAGTTGCCTTGCCTAAACCCGGCGAGCGCCAGATCGGCCAGTGGTTTTTCCAACGCTACGTCGCACATCTGCCGACATCCGGCGAGATGGTTCTATATGACCGCAGCTGGTATAACCGTGCCGGTGTGGAGCGCGTTATGGGGTTTTGTACGCCCAATGAATACTTGGAATTTATGCGCCAGACGCCTGATTTTGAACGTATGTTGACACGGTCGGGCATCGGTATGTTCAAGTACTGGTTTTCGGTCAGTCAGGACGAACAGAAACGCCGGTTTGCATCGCGCAGTGATGACCCGTTGAAGCGGTGGAAATTGTCACCGATTGATAAAGCCAGCTTAAGCAAGTGGGATGATTATACCGAAGCCAAAGAGGCGATGTTTTTCTATACGGACACGGCGGATGCACCTTGGACGATCATCAAATCCGATGATAAGAAGCGGGCGCGGATTAACTGCATGCTGCATTTCTTGAATTCGGTGAATTATCCGGACAAGGATACCAGTATCGTGACCGCCCCCGATCCGTTGATCGTGGGACAAGCGCAGCAGGTTGTGCATAATTCGGATCATATACTGGGCGCGTCTTTGCATCCAGATCAGCGCAAGGGTTAGCGGTTTATTCGGCTAAAACGGTCTTCACTTTGATCTCGTTTTCAAAGGTGCGGTGAACCGGGCATTTATCGGCAATCTCCAGCAGGCGTTGCTTTTGGCTTGCGTCAAGCGGGCCGCTTAGGTGGATTTTGCGGGTGAACAGATCAACCTTGCCAATCGTTGACTGACAGGTTTCGCAATCTTGCGCATGGACTTTGTTGTGGGTCACATCCACATGGATTTTATCCAGTGGCCATTTTTTGCGGCGTGCGTACATACGGATGGTCATCGCGGTGCAGGCGGCAAGACCTGCGGACAGGAACTGATAGGGGGTCATGCCTTTGTTGGTGCCGCCGTAAGTGATCGGCTCATCAGCCAATGTGTGGTGCAACGGGCCTGCGGTGATGTCTTGCAGGAAACCGTCCGCATCGGCCTCGGTCGAGCGCACGATCCCTTCGGGCGCGCCAATGGGTGGTGCGGGTTGGCGGATGCCAAGGTAGCGGGCCGACCATGCGGCGATAACCTCGGCGGCGTATTCGGCGTCTTCCTTATTGGATATCAGGTGGTCGGCATTATCCAGTGTGACGAAGCTTTTGGGGTGTTTGGCGGCGGTAAATATTTGCGCGGCATTTTCGATGCCGACGATTTCGTCGGTTGGTGAGTGCAGCACAAGTAACGCGCGTTTAAGGTTGGCAATGGCCGGGATCAGGTTGGTTTTCGATACATCCGAGACAAAATCCTGCGTAATCGTAAAGCGGCGTCCGGCCAGTTCAACCGTTGC
>DAOUQS010000232.1 GCA_030625465.1 Amylibacter sp.
GATGAAGAACGCGAAGCGGCGCGTGCTTTGCGTACATCGCCCGCTTATGACCGCCAAAAAGCGGCGGGCGCACAGTTTGGTCAGGTTAACGGTTGGGATCGTCCGAACTATTATGCGCCTGATGGTTTTGACGATAAAGCGGCGCGATCGTTTCGCCGTGGCGGTTGGTGGCAATATGCCCATGCAGAGGCCAAAGCCATTCGCGAAGGTGTGGGCCTGATCGATGCAACGGCGTTTACCAAACATGTGGTCAAGGGGCCGGGTGCGACGCAATTTCTGGATTGGTTTACCTGTAACAAATTGCCCAGAATTGGCCGTATCAACCTGACTTACGCGCTGACTTCGCATGGGACTACGCGTACGGAATACACGATCGTGCGCAATGGCGAGGATGATTATTATCTTGACTCTGCGGGTGCGTGGACGGCTTATGATGCGGATTATCTGCGCAAAGCTGCTGCTGATAAGGCTGAAGAGTTTGGCTATATAGAAATTCAGGATGTGACCAATCAGTGGGGTGTGTTCGCAATTGCCGGGCCGAAAACCCGTGAGGTTTTGACCAAGATCATCAAGGATGCCGACCCGAAGACAGCACTTTCAAACAAGCGTTTTCCATGGTTGTCAGCGCGTCAGATTGAACTGGGGATGTGTCCGGTTAATGCGATCCGCGTGGCGTATACTGGTGAGCTAGGCTGGGAATTACACCACCCGATTGAAATGCAGAACTACTTGTACGACTTGATCATGGAGGCGGGTGCGGATGTTGGTATCAAGCTGGTGGGCGCGCGGGCGCAGAACTGGTTGCGGTTGGAAAAATCCTACCGCGCGTTCGGTACAGAACTGGGCCGTGATGCGACACCTGCCGAGGCTGACTTGCCGCGTTTTATTGATCTGTCAAAAAAGTTTCACGGCAAGGACGCGATGGAAAAAACCGGTATCCGTTCAAAATGTGTGACCTTGCTGATTGACGGGCCTGCGGATGCTGATCCTTGGGGGCGCGAAGCAATTTATGATGGCGACAAGAAAGTTGGCCGCCTGACGTCTGGTGGTTATTCGGTGGCGTTCGAAAAATCCATCGGCATGGGTTATCTGCCGCCCGCGCTGGCAGTTGTGGGGCAAAAGCTGAAGGTTAGAATGTTCCGTGAATTATGGGATGCCGAGGTGGTTCAAGACAGCCCTTATAATCCAAATAATTCCACGATCAGGGTGGATGGATAAGCCCATAATGCCAGTTATATGCAATGAGAATGCCGCTTTTCACAGGGAAGCGGCACTTTTTATTTAATTTACAAAGTTTACAAGTTTACAAGTCAAACTTTACACGGCCCATACAAGGATACACGAAAAACCCCTGTTTTTCCTATATTTCTAACACTTCTGGTATATCGGTTTGTAAATCTAGTCACAGAACATGACCTGAGTCGTGACCGACTTTACAAAACCAAGGAACTGATAAAATGCCTTATGATACGCAAAGTACAGAGTTGCAAAACCTGATCGCACAGCACGGAACCGCTTGGGCGGCGATCAACCCTGAATATGTGGCGCGGATGCGTACGCAAAACAGGTTTCAAACCGGCATCGAGATTGCAAAATATACCGCCAAGATCATGCGCGAAGATATGGCCGCTTATGATGCGGACAGCACACAATACACCCAGTCTTTGGGCTGCTGGCACGGGTTTATCGGCCAACAAAAAATGATTTCGATCAAGAAGCATTTCGGTACGACCAAAGGCAAATACCTGTATCTGTCAGGTTGGATGATTGCCGCATTACGGTCTGAATTCGGGCCGTTGCCTGATCAGTCAATGCACGAAAAAACATCTGTTCCTGCACTGATCGCAGAGCTTTATACATTCCTGCGCCAAGCGGATGCCCGTGAGTTGGGTGGCCTGTTCCGTGCGCTGGATGCAGCCCCTGATGCGGCGGCGAAAGCTGAAGCACAAGCCAAGATCGACAATTTTGAAACCCACGTGGTGCCGATTGTTGCCGACATTGATGCAGGCTTTGGCAATGCGGAAGCCACATATCTGCTGGCCAAGCAAATGATCGAAGCGGGTGCGTGTGCCTTGCAGATCGAAAACCAAGTGTCAGATGAAAAACAATGTGGCCACCAAGACGGCAAAGTAACCGTACCACACGAAGATTTTCTGGCGAAAATCCGTGCCTGTCGTTACGCCTTCCTTGAATTGGGTGTGGATGATGGCGTGATCGTTGCGCGCACAGACAGTCTGGGCGCAGGCCTGACCAAGCAAATCGCGGTGACACATACGCCGGGCGATTTGGGTGATCAATACAATAGCTTCTTGGATTGTGACGAAGTAACTTTGGACGACATGGCCAATGGTGATCTGGTGATCAAGCAAGACGGTAAACTGATGCGCCCCAAACGTCTGCCATCGAACCTGTTCCAGTTCAAAGCCGGCACAGGCGTGGCGCGGTGCGTGTTGGATAGTATCACAAGCCTGCAAAACGGTGCGGATATGATCTGGATCGAAACTGAAAAACCGCACATCGGCCAAATCGGCGAGATGATCAATGAGGTGCGCAAAACCGTACCGAACGCGAAGCTGGTTTATAACAATTCACCAAGCTTCAACTGGACTTTGAACTTCCGCCAGCAAATCTTTGATACGTGGTCTGAAGACGGCAAAGATGTGTCAGCTTATGACCGTGCCGATCTGATGTCGGTAAAGTATGACGCGACTGAACTGGGTACGGAAGCGGATAATAAAATCCGTACGTTCCAGGCTGATGCGGCGCGTGATGCGGGGATTTTTCACCACCTGATCACCTTGCCGACATATCACACGGCAGCCTTGTCCACTGACAATCTGGCTAAAGATTACTTCGGTTCAGAAGGTATGCTGGGCTATGTGGCCGGTGTTCAACGTAAAGAAATTCGCCAAGGTATTGCCTGTGTGAAACACCAGAACATGTCGGGTTCCGATATGGGTGACGATCACAAGGAATATTTCTCTGGTGATGCGGCCCTGAAAGCAGGCGGTAAAGATAACACCATGAACCAGTTCGGTTAGAACGGTTCTTCCTTCCCGAAAGGCCTGCAGGGGAAACCTTGCAGGCCTTTTACTGTTTATGAATGCGTCTATTCGGGGCTTTCGCTAAATTCCCGCAAGGCCCGTTGAAATATGGGCGCGTCCACATTGCCGCCTGTGGCGACAGCGATGACTGCATCTGTATGTATTTCGTCGCTATGGAATAGTGCTGCCGCAAGGGCCGCAGCCCCGCCCGGTTCGATCACGATTTTCAGGTGATTGAATGCAAGTGCCATTGCATGCAGGCATTCGTCTTCGCTGACAACCAGACCACTGCCGCACAGGCGTTTGAGGATCGGAAAGGTTAATTCGCCCGGGGACGGTGTGATGATGGCATCGCATAA
>DAOUQS010000219.1 GCA_030625465.1 Amylibacter sp.
CTGCCGACATGGAAATTGCTGTCAGACGCAACCGTCACGCCAAGCGTTTCCGAACCGTTACTTAATGTGCCGGAACCATTTGCTGTTCCGAAGATGGACCAATCCAATAAAAATACCATTTACGCACTCCATCACCCGATCAAGGCAAATCACTTAAACTTGTTACACAAACCATTCACGGTTCCGACACATTCAGCCTTATAAATGCCACATTCACCGTAGATGTAAAATTTGTTTTTCCTTATGTTGGAAAATTGATATATTAGGAAACAATGTGGGCATTTAGGCGTTTAAGTTTCGCATTTATGCCATCTTAACGGATATAAAGCGGTGATAGATATACCTATGCGGGAAGCGAAGAGCGAAAACCGGGAAATACCCCATGGCTCTGCGCAGCGCAGCCTGCGGGTTCTGGAACTGATTCTTAGGTTTGGGCCGATAAAGCCTGCGCAAATATGTCAAAAATCCGGCATCGGGCGCAGCGCTGTTCACCGCGCCATCCACATGCTTGTTGATCAGGGATGGGTGCGCCACAGACTGGGCGATCGGGCCTGTATTGCAACCTACCAGCTTGACCAGTTGGCCGTAGATGCGAATTACAGCCAGCCGGTGCAAGACAGGATTTACCCTGTTTTAAAGGAACTATGCGCGGCGCATTATCTGCACGGAGATATCGCATTCCTGTTCAGTGGCGGCCGGATGAAACTGGTTGAAAGCACCGACAGCAAGCTTGATACGAATACACAGCTATCCTTAGCCACCTCTGACATCGCCACCGCGATTTTCAGCATCATGTCCCCGGTGCAAATCACCAGACTGACGTCACAGGCCCTGACCGACATTGACGCCTATGAGAACGCCGAAATCGTATCGGGTAATCTGGCCAAACGGATCATTCAGGCCCGACAGGACGGCAATATGGCCTGGTCAAACGGCCATTCATCCGTGTGCATCCCGTTTCAGGATGAAACCCAGCTGTTTGGTGCGGTGCAATTGCGCCAGAAAATCACAACCAGCACGGCAAGACAGGTCTTGCTGTTTGTGGCCTCTGAATTGCCGCGCATATTGCCGACAATTTTCAAATAACTGACTTTAAGTGGCTGGAAATTTATCGCATTGCGCATGGCGGATCAAAAGATTAACGCTGTTATATGATAAATCTATTCATTACATTGTTCAAATCCGAAACAGTACAGATACTGGGCACCGATGACGCGCGCATTGCGCTGGCGGCCCTTATGGTGCGACTGGCACGCACCGACGGCGATTATGCGGCTATCGAAATCACGATGATCGACCGCATCCTTTCCAACCGCTATAATCTGGATGAAACCGCAACACAGGTTCTGCGGGCTGCCGGCGAAGAACTGGAAAGCAAAGCACCAGATACGGTGCGCTTTACACGCATTGTAAAAGAGGCCGTACCCTATGAGGAACGCGCGGGTATCGTCCAAGCACTTTGGTCGGTTGTCTTGGCTGACGGGCAGCACAATGACGATGAACACGGGTTTATGCGGCTTGTGGCCAACCTTTTAGGCGTAAATGACCGCGACAGTGCTTTTGCACGGCAACGCGCGCAAAAGACCGTCGGTTAATCATCTAACCCTAGAAAAACGCCTGCAAACCTGTCTGCGCACGCCCAAGAATAAGCGCATGCACATCATGCGCACCTTCGTAGGTGTTCACAGTTTCAAGGTTCACCATATGGCGCATCACCTGAAATTCCTGACTGATCCCGTTGCCGCCGTGCATATCACGCGACATCCGCGCAATATCCAGTGCTTTACCGCAGTTGTTGCGCTTAATCATCGAAATCATCTCAGGCGCCGCTTTGGCCTGATCCATCAAGCGGCCAACCTGCAATGCGGCTTGCAAGCCCAGCGTTATATCGGTTTGCATATCTGCCAGCTTTTTCTGAAATAGCTGTGTTTGCGCCAAAGGCCGCTTGAACTGGATGCGATCCAACCCGTATTGTCTGGACGCATGCCAGCAGAACTCAGCCGATCCCATCACGCCCCATGCAATGCCGTAGCGCGCACGGTTCAGACAACCGAACGGGCCTTTCAGACCCTCGACATGCGGCAGCAAAGCGTCTTCGCCCACCTCGACACCGTCCATCACAATCTCGCCGGTAATAGACGCACGCAAAGACAGTTTGCCTTCGATTTTCGGCGTAGACAGACCCTTCATGCCTTTTTCCAGCACAAAACCCTTGATCTTACCGCCATGTTCTTCTGATTTGGCCCAGACCACAAACACATCGGCAATCGGTGCATTGGAAATCCACATTTTTGCACCGGTCAGCTTATAGCCCGTCGCGGTTTTCACCGCGCGGGTTTTCATCCCGCCAGGATCAGAGCCAGCATCGGGTTCCGTCAGCCCGAAACAACCGATATATTCGCCCGAAGCCAGTTTAGGCAGATACTTCATCCGCTGTTCTTCAGTGCCGTAAGCATAGATCGGATACATCACCAGCGACGATTGCACCGACATCATCGACCGGTAACCACTGTCCACGCGTTCCACTTCACGCGCAACCAGCCCGTAAGTCACGTAGCCTGCACCAATGCCGCCATATTGCTCTGGCAAAGTCGCCCCCAACAGGCCCATTTCGCCCATTTCACGGAAAATCGCGGGGTCGGTTTCTTCATTCTCGTAAGCTTTGATAATGCGCGGTTGCAATTTGTCCTGCGCATAGGCGCGGGCCGCATCGCGAATCATGCGTTCCTCTTCGGTAAGCTGGGCATCCAACATCAGGGGATCTTCCCAGTTGAACGATCCCAGATCAGGGCTATCTTTCGGTTTAAGGCTTGGTTTTTCGGCAGACATCGCAGACTCCATAAAAGCGGTATTCATAACGCCTAGACAAGATCATTACCATCTGCAAGTCAGATCAAAAAAATAATTTGATCAAATTATTCTTGCGCCCCTTATGTTCCATCTGTTAGCCATAGCCAACAACCCCTGAACAGGTGATAAATGAAGATCGGTATATTGCAAACAGGCATGGCCCCCGCCGAGATGGCAGGACGTCACGGTGAATATCCTGAAATGTTTGAACGCTTCCTTGCCGGGCGCGGTTTTGACTTCCAGACCTATAATACATTGGAAAACACCTTCCCCGCCAACGCAAATAAGGCCGACGGTTGGCTGATCACCGGCTCCAAACATGGCGCATATGAGGATCACACATGGATCGCCCCTTTGGAAAACCTTGTGCGCGAAATTTATGCCGCAAAAATCCCGATGGTGGGCATATGCTTCGGGCACCAGATTATTGCGCAGGCATTGGGCGGAACCGTGGAAAAATTCGATGGCGGCTGGTCGGTGGGCCATACCGAATACACCCTGGACAATCACGACACCCCTATCGTTTTGAACGCGTGGCATCAGGACCAGGTTATCAAGCTGCCCAAAGACGCCCGCGTGATAGGCTCCAGTGATTTTTGCAAATATGCCGTACTTGCATATGGCGACAAAATAATCACCGTACAGCCCCACCCCGAATTCAACGACGCCTTCATAGAAGGCTTGATCAAGCATCGCGCCCCGGGGGTTGTCCCCGATGACCTGCTGAAAACCGCGACCGCGAACATGGGGCACCCCAATCAAAATGAATTGATCGCGGATATGTTTGCAAATACCCTAATGCAATCCAAAGCTGA
>DAOUQS010000212.1 GCA_030625465.1 Amylibacter sp.
GCAGGCATGACGCTGAAAAAGACCCTTGGCATGGCAGCCGAGTTTCGCAAAACCGATGACACCACCCCGATTGTGCTGATGGGCTACTATAATCCGATCTATTCCATGGGTGTGGATACGTTCATCGCCAACGCGGTTGCATCAGGCATCGACGGGCTTATCATTGTTGATCTACCCCCCGAGGAAGACACGGAACTGTGCATTCCGGCCAATGCGGCAGGCATGAACTTTATCCGTCTGGCCACGCCGACAACCGATGATCGCCGCTTGCCCAAAGTGCTGCAAAACACATCCGGATTTATCTATTACGTGGCCATTACCGGCATTACCGGATCGGGTTCAGCCTCTACCGAAAAGGTTGGGGCCGAGGTGGCGCGGATCAAGAAATCAACCGACCTGCCGATCTGTGTCGGCTTTGGTATCAACACGCCGGATGACGCAGAAGGCATGGCACGCGTGGCGGACGGTGCCGTTGTAGGTTCAGCGATTGTGTCGAAACTGGGTGCCGGTGACAGTGTCGAGGATATTCTGGCGTTCGTGGCAAAGCTGGCTGCCGGGGCGCATCGGGCATAAAGTAATATACTTAAAGCAATACGCTTAAAAAACGACAATCTGGGTCACTGAGTTTACCAATTCGCGCATTTTCTATATTGCCAGCCAACCCATCCCCTTTGTAAAATAATGGCAACCGCATCCCTGAAGGACAGCTGCCATGCCCGTGATTACAAATATCGACGATCTGAAGGTCATCTATAAACGGCGCACGCCGAAGATGTTTTATGAATATGCCGAGACCGGTTCCTGGACACAGCAAACCTTTCACGACAACGTCAATGATTTCGCCAAGATCCGCCTGCGCCAACGGGTGGCGGTGGATATGACAAACCGTTCAACTGCCGCACAGATGATCGGCCAAGACGTGACCATGCCCGTGGCCCTTGCCCCTATTGGCATGTGCGGTATGCAATCTGCAGATGGTGAGATCAAGGCGGCACGCGCAGCGGAAGCTTTCGGGGTGCCGTTCACCCTGTCCACCATGTCGATCTGTTCAATTGAAGAAGTCGCGGCCCACACCACAAAGCCGTTCTGGTTTCAAATCTACGCCCTGCGCGACGACGATTTCAACCAACGCCTGCTGGACCGTGCCCGCGTAGCTGGCTGTTCGGCACTGGTGATCACGGCTGATCTGCAAATTCTGGGCCAACGGCATCGGGATTTGAAAAACGGCCTGTCCGCGCCACCCAAACTGACCCCGCGTTCCATTGCCAATATGATGACCAAAGTGCATTGGGGCCTGGGCATGCTGGGCACGAAACGGCGGTTCTTCGGTAATATCGTGGGCCACGCCAAAGATGTCAAAGATCCCTCGTCACTGTCCTCATGGACGGCTGAACAGTTCGATCCCGCACTGGACTGGAAAAAGATCGAAAAGCTGATAAAAATGTGGGGCGGCAAGGTCATCATCAAGGGTATTCTTGATGTGGAAGACGCCAAACGCGCCGCCCAAACCGGGGCCGACGCGATCATCGTATCGAACCACGGGGGGCGCCAACAAGACGGGGCGGTATCATCCATCCGTATGCTATCGGATATTCTGGACGCGGTCGGCGATAAGATCGAAGTGCATATGGATGGCGGCATAAGATCAGGTCAAGACGTGCTGAAAGCCACCGCAATGGGGGCCAAAGGCACCTATATCGGGCGGTCATACCTGTACGGTCTGGGTGCTATGGGACAAAAAGGTGTCACCAAAACGCTGGAGATTATCCACAAGGAACTGGATTTTGCCATGGCGCTTGGCGGGCATCGTCAACTGGCCGATGTCGGCACCAAAGACGTGTTGATACCCAAGGATTTCAGGGTATCGGACGCATACGGGGCTTAATATCTTTCCAGATTATTGTTGACGTAATGGAAACTATGGCCCTAAGCTGGCATCATTGTCTACTTTCTTTGGGGGAAAGTTCATGCCTGTTGCCATTGGACGCGTGACGTCCGCCATATTCAATACTTACTACCGTTTTCTGGAAGCCTATTATCGTGCGCTGGAAAAACTTGCGGGCTTACTTGCCGAAAAAAGCTGAATCAGCTTAAATCACCGGTTTCACAGCCTGTTTTCCCTTTTCATTCCCTGCTTTCGCGGGTAAGAGGCGCATTCATGCGGCACTGCACCCTTGGAGGAGGCCGCTTTTGTACATTTTAGGAGAATTCAAATGGCTGGAAAAATACCAGATTTCACCGCCACTGCACGCGCGGGGACAGGCAAGGGGGCCGCTCGCCAGGCTCGTCGTGACGGGCTTGTACCAGGTGTGGTATATGGTGGGGAAAAAGACCCGCAAGCAATCACTGTCGAGTTTAAGGTGCTGCTTAAAGCCCTGAAAGCCGGCCGTTTCATGTCGACACTGTTCAATCTGAAGATTGAAGGCCAGGACGACGTACGTGTGATTTGCCGTGGTGTTCAACGCGATGTGGTCAAAGACCTGCCGCGCCACATCGACTTTCTACGTCTACACCGCAACACACGCATCAACCTGTTCATTCCGGTAGAGTTTATCAACGAAGAAACCTCTGTTGGCCTGAAACGCGGCGGCACGGTAACGACTGTGCGTAACGAGGTTGAACTGAAGGTGACTGCGGATAATATCCCTGAAAGCCTGATTGTTGATCTGGAAAATCTGGATATTGGCGATATTGTACATATCTCCGACATCGACCTGCCAAAAGGCTCGCGCCCGATGATCACCGACCGTGATTTCGTGATTGCCAACATCACCGAACCTTCCAGTCTGAAATCAGCAGACGATGACGAAGACGAGGATGAAGCAGTCGCAGAAGCAACTGAAGGCGGCGAAGAAGCTGCAACCGAAGAATAGCTTCAACGCACCATACCGAATGAAAAGAACGCCCGCGCTTATGCCGCGGGCGTTTTTCGTTTGTTGTAAAAACCTTTGGCAGCAAATAAACTGGGTACGATCACAAACGCGGGACACTTCAGAATGAAACTATTTGTTGGCCTTGGGAACCCCGGTGCGAAATACGCGATGAACCGCCATAATATCGGTTTTATGGCACTGGACGAGATTGCCTCTAATCACGGGTTTGCACCTTGGCGCAAAAAGTTCCAGGGGCAGCTATGCGAAGGCAATCTGGGCGGCGAAAAAGTGATCTTGCTGAAACCCGAAACCTTTATGAACCTAAGCGGCCAATCCGTGGGTGAGGTGATGCGTTTTTATAAGCTTGCCGTGGGCGATGTCACCGTGTTTCACGACGAACTGGATCTGGCCCCCGGAAAATGCCGCGTCAAACAAGGCGGCGGGCATGCGGGGCACAACGGGCTGCGTTCCATTCACCAACATCTGTCGCCCGAATATCAGCGCGTGCGTTTGGGCATTGGCCATCCGGGGCGCAAGGAACTGGTATCGGGTTATGTTTTGCACGATTTCCCGAAGGCTGATCTGAACTGGCTGGATGATCTGTTGCGCGGAATAGATGACGGGGCGGCACAGCTGGCCGCAGGGAATGCGGACAAGTTTATGAATGCAGTGGCGTTACGCCGCGCACCTGTGCCTGAAAAGAAGCCCAAAACGGTAAAGCCAAAACCCGAAAAAGCGGCGAAACCTGTGGCGGAAGATGCCCGCACAGCGTTGCAAAAGCTGGTGGATAAATTCAGATGACAGGGTTGGCACGGGCGATTTAGAACGATTCTAAGCCAGCTTGACAACACACCGCACGAAGCGCATATTTATTGCAACTTA
>DAOUQS010000159.1 GCA_030625465.1 Amylibacter sp.
AATCATAATCCTGGTGTCGGGGGTTCAAGTCCCTCTCCCGCTACCAAAATTCCTTATTACTTATATATGTAATCGCGTGATGCTTTTCACAGCTGGGGTTTTGTTCTATTTTATGCGCTTCCAACTTTGGCAGATAACAGAAAACTGCAAAACTTTGCTTGCATCAGCAAATACTTGCTGCATAATTACGTGCAGGGAAAAACCAGATAACCGTATGTCCGACACATGGATATTATCGTAAATTTGGCACGGGGCAAGGCATGGCAGCATTTTTGGAAGTCAAAGACCTAACCATAGGCTTCAATGCGCCCGAACCTACAATCGCAAATGTCGGCTTTTCATTAGAAAAAGGTGAGACCCTGGCAATTGTCGGCGAAAGCGGTTCCGGGAAAACGCTAAGTTGCCGTGCAATACTGGGCCTTTTGCCAAAAGCCGCCCATATTCGTTCCGGCCAGATCATGTTTGATCATCAGAACAAACAAATCGATCTGTTGACACTGGACGAACCCGATTTCCGCAAAATACGCGGGGATCGTATTTCGATGATTTTCCAGGAGCCCATGCGATCACTGTCACCGCTTCACAAAGTCGGGAACCAGGTATCCGAAGTGCTGGAATTACACCGTGACAGTTCCAGGCAAACAATCAAACGCGATGTTCTGGCGCAGTTTGACCGTGTCGGCTTTCCTGATCCGGAACGCGCTTACGCCGCCTACCCGTTCGAGATGTCAGGCGGCATGCTGCAACGCGCAATGATTGCAATGGCAATGATTGCAAAGCCTGATTTGCTGATCGCGGATGAACCGACAACTGCACTGGATGTAACCACACAAGCGCAAGTATTGGGCCTTATCAAAGACTTGCAATCCGAAACAGGCATGGCTGTGATACTGGTCACACATGATCTGGGCGTGGTGGCCAATATGGCGGATCAGGTGGTTGTTATGAACAAAGGTCGGATTATGGAACGGGGAGATGCGACACTTGTTCTAGGGGCCCCGGCACATCCCTACACGCAAAAACTGTTTGCAGCGGCCCCTGTCATCCCGCAAACCACAGCATTCATCCCCCCGCCACCGCATGATGATTTGATACTGGATATGCGGAATGTCTCAAAGACTTATAAGGCCCGCAGTGCCTCGGCCACGCAGCCCGCGATTATTATCAAGGCGGTATGTGATATCAATCTTAAGCTGGCACGCGGGAAAACATTTGCGGTGGTCGGTGAAAGCGGTTCCGGCAAATCGACATGCGCGCGCATTGCATTGGGTGCCGAACGGCCCGACGCAGGTGGGCGCGTTTTGTTCCGCGCCAAAGTCAACCAAGCCCCGATCGAGGTTCAGGCCTTAAGCCGTGCGCAAAGGTCCGCGTTCCAAAAACAGGCGCAAATGGTGTTTCAGGATCCGTTTTCATCCCTAAGCCCGCGCATGCAAATTATCGACACATTAACAGAGCCGCTGGACATCCACGGCATCGGCACCAAATCCGAACGCCGCGACCGCGCGCTAGAGGTGCTGGAACAAGTCGGGTTGGATGGCAGTATGCTGCGCCGTTATCCACATGCGTTTTCAGGCGGGCAACGACAACGGCTGTCGATTGCGCGCGCCCTGACCCTGAACCCGAAGCTGCTGGTTTGCGACGAGCCGACCTCGGCGCTGGACGTATCCATTCAGGATCAAATTCTGGATCTGCTGGAAGAAATCCGCGATGCGCGCGGCCTGTCCTATCTGTTCATATCCCACGACCTTGCGGTCGTTTCACGCATTGCCGACGAAGTCGCGGTGATGCGGCAGGGCCGTATTGTGGAACAGGCCCCGCCCGGCACCTTGTTTGCCAACCCGAAACACCCCTATACACGCGCCTTGATAGCCGCCCAGCCCGCGCCCGACATTCACCGCCCGATCGACCTTAATCTGGTAGCTTTGGGCGCAGGCAGTTCAAGTTCATGGACAGAAGAGTTCCGTTTTGACGACAATAACATCCCCCCCCTGATGGAACTGGAGCCGGGTCATATGGTGCGCTGTCATGGGTAAATTACGGACCTTTTATTGTACTTTTCTATCGGGTTTGACCTTTGCATGCAGCGCTTATGCAATCGAGGTTCAGGAATGTGCGTTTTTCAAAGACGAAGTCGCCGCAGGCACTTTACCACCCACTGCGGAACGCATTCCCGCACAGCCCTTGATCGTTGACCTCAAGGCCAAGGGCCGCGACTTTGGGCATCAGGGTGGTTCATTGCGCACAATGGTTACGCGTTCAAAAGATACCCGGCAAATGGTGGTTTACGGCTATTCGCGGCTTGTGATCTACGACCATAATTACGTGCTGCAACCCGACATTCTGGAAAGCTACGAAAACATTGATGACAAGGTGTTTACCTTCCATTTGCGTAAAGGTCACAAATGGTCGGACGGCGAGCCGTTCAATTCAGCGGATTTTGAATACTGGTGGGACAATGTCGCCAATAATGACGAATTAATGCCCTCTGGCCCGCCTGAATTCCTGCGTGTTGAAGGCGAGCTGCCGCAAGTTTCCTTCCCCGATGACCTGACAGTTATTTACGCATGGTCAAAACCCAATCCGCAATTTCTGCAAATACTGGCACAGGCCCGCCCGCCGTTTATATTCCGGCCAGCGCATTATCTGAACGGCTATCATTTGGATTTCGCCGACGCGGAACAGTTGCAGATCGAAATCAAGATGAAAAAAGTGCGCAGTTGGGCATCCCTGCACAATAAAGTCGATAATATGTACAAGTTCGACAATATTGACCTGCCGACTTTGCAACCTTGGATCATTGGTGAAAAAAGCACGAAAAGCCGGCGCATTTTCACCCGCAACCCCTATTACCACCGTATTGACACCAACGGGGTGCAACTGCCCTATATCGACCGTGTTGAAATGTCCGTGGTCGGCGCGGGTCTGGTGGCCGCCAAAGCCAATGCAGCCGAGGTTGATTTGCAAGCGCGCAATCTGGATTTCAAAGACATTTCAATCCTGAAAAAAGGCGAAAAGGACAGCGGCAAATATAAAACCCAGCTTTGGGCCAGCGGTGTCGCGTCACAAATTGCGATCTACCCAAATCTGAATTTCGCCGATCCCGTTTGGCGCAAAACCCTGCGCGATGTCCGCTTTCGCCGTGCTTTATCCATGTCGGTTGACCGCAGGATGATAAACCGCGCGCTTTACTTCGGGCTTGCGGTTGAAGGTGCCATGACCGCCCTGCCGGCCAGTCCGTTTTTCGACGCGGACAATCGTGCTGCATGGGCAAGCTACGACCTTACAGCCGCGAATGCACTGCTGGATGAGATGGGTTTGGTGGAACGCCGCGCAGACGGTATCCGCCTTTTACCTGACGGGCGCCCCATGTTGTTCATGGTGGAAACCGCAGGCGAGCGCCAAGAGGTCGAAAATGCGTTGCAAATCATCACCGACACATGGCGCGACATAGGCGTGCAGCTGGTCGTACGCCCGCTTTCCCGCGACATTCTACGCAACCGCGTGGCCGCAGGCATTACAATGGCCGCGGTCTGGTTCGGCTGGGATAACGGCATCCCGCAACCCTATACATCACCGGCCTATCTGGCCCCGCGCCAACAGGATTTCTTTGCCTGGCCAAAGTGGGGGCAGTATTTCCTGACCGATGGCCAAGCTGGTGAAAAAGTTGATATGCCCGCGCCACAAGAACTGCTTGATCTGTCCTTGGCATGGGACCGTGCAATCACCGATCAGGCCCGTTCCGATATTTGGCGCAAGATGTTGAAAATCCATGCGGATGAAGTTTATGGCATCAGTATTCTGGCAGAAGCACCACAACCCGTTGTCGTGTCAAACCGCCTGCGCAACGTCCCCGAAAAAGCCATTTGGGCGTGGGAGCCTGGCGCGCATTTCGGCATTCACCGCATGGACGAATTCTACATTGATGAAAGCGGGGCAACACAATGATCATTTTACGCTACGCGCTTTACCGGCTGATGACGATGCTGCTAACGCTGCTGCTGGTCTCGGCTTTGATTTTTTTCATCATCAACCTGCCGCCCGGCAATTACCTGACCAACCAGATTATGGAGTTGCAGGCCACGGGGCAAGATGCAGGGGTCGCCAAAGCCCTGTTCCTGCAACGCGAATATTCACTGGATCGCCCCTTGGTCGAACAATACCTGATCTGGATCGGCGCATGGCCCGGACCCTACGGATTTTCGGGCATATTGCAGGGTGATTTCGGCTGGTCGTTCGAATTTGACCAACCGGTGATCGACATTGTCGGGCAAGCCCTGTGGCTGACCGTTCTTGTCAACCTTGCCGCCGTACTGTTCGTTTATCTTGTCGCCCTGCCCCTGGGCGTTCTGGCGGCAGCAAGAGCACAGACATGGGTCGACTACACATCGTCCTTTGTCGGTTATCTGGGACTGGCCACGCCCAACTTCCTGCTGGCCCTGATCCTGTTCTATTACGGGCAAAAATATCTAAATCTGCCGATCGGCGGACTTATGGCCCCTGAATTAGAGGGCGAGCCGATGAGCTTGGCAAAAGTGAAGTCCATCCTGTTACACCTGATTATCCCGACATTTGTGATCGGCACATCGGGGGCCGCCGCGATGATGCAACGCCTGCGGGCCAATATGCTGGACGAGCTGGACAAACCTTATGTGGAAACCGCAAAAGCCAAGGGCCTGTCGCCTACGAAGATGCTGATAAAATACCCGTTGCGCATGGCGCTGAACCCGTTCGTTGCCGACATTGGCAACCTGTTGCCCTCTATGATTTCGGGTTCTGTTCTGGTCTCGGTTGTGCTTGGCCTGCAAACCATCGGCCCCGCATTGCTGACCGCACTGAAATCACAGGATCTATTCCTTGCAGGGTTTATACTTTTGTTCGTCGCGCTGTTGACGTTGATCGGCACCATGATCTCGGATGTGCTGTTGATGCTGCTTGACCCGCGCATCCGATACGGGGAGCGGCGCTGATG
>DAOUQS010000271.1 GCA_030625465.1 Amylibacter sp.
AAAAGAAAAATATGCGCGCAGTGTTGCGCGCATTTATTGATCATTTAACTGATTAGCTTTCAGGTGCCACGTGCAATGGCGGCTACACCTGTGCGGGCCACATCATCCAGGCCCAAGGGCCGCATCATATCGGCGAATGCATCAATCTTTTCAGGCGTGCCGGTTAATTCAAACACAAAGCTTTCCAAGGTGCTGTCCACCACGTTGGCGCGGAAAATCTGGGCTGTGCGCAATGCCTCAACCCGCTTATCACCTTTGCCGATCACCTTGAACAAAGCCAGTTCGCGTTCCACGGACGGGCCTTCAACAGTTAAATCATGCACTTCATAAACCGGTACCAACCGTCCCAGTTGGGCCTTGATCTGCATGATCACCGATGGGGTACCTTTGGTGACAATGGTAATGCGCGAACGGCTGCTTTTATGGTCCACTTCGGCCACGGTCAGGCTTTCGATATTATAACCACGGCCCGAAAACAGCCCGATCACACGGGCCAGAACACCGGCTTCATTGTCGACCAGAACCGCCAATGTGTGGGTTTCCTCAATATCGCCCAGAAAACTTTTCAGGTCATAAGCACTTTTGCTGGACGCACCTTTTTTCAACTTTACCGCATTCATCTGATATTCCTTTTCATTCAGTGTGGGGTTCAGGCCTAAACCAGAACCGCACCACCGCCATCAATGGCATTTTTCGTGTCAGCGTCACCCATCAGCATTTCGTTATGGGCCTTGCCAGACGGGATCATCGGAAAGCAGTTTTCGTGCTTTTCAACCATACAATCAAAGATCACAGGGCCGTCGTAATTCAGCATTTCCATGATCGCATCATCCAGATCGGCAGGATCGGAACACCGAATACCTTTGCCGCCAAAGGCCTCGGCCAGTTTCACAAAATCGGGCAGGGCTTCAGACCATGAGTGGGAATAGCGTTCGCCGTGCAGCAATTCTTGCCATTGGCGCACCATGCCAAGGCGTTCATTGTTCAAGATGAACTGCTTTACCGGTGCGCGGTATTGTATCGCTGTGCCCATTTCCTGCATGTTCATCAAGAAGCTTGCCTCGCCTGCGACATTGATCACCAGACTGTCAGGATGGGCGATCTGGGTGCCAACAGAGGCCGGCAGCCCGTAACCCATCGTGCCCAAGCCGCCCGATGTCATGAAACGGTTTGGGGCTTCAAAACCCAGATATTGTGCGGCCCACATTTGATGTTGGCCGACTTCGGTCGTGATATAGCGGTCCATGCCCTTGGTCAGGGCCTCTAGCCGTTGCAGCGCATATTGTGGTTTGATGATTTTGTCGGAGTTTTTGAAATCCAGACAGTTCACCGCGCGCCATTCGTCGATTTGCGCGTGCCATTTTTTCACTTCCGCCGTTTTGGTTTTGCGGCCGCGTGATTTCCAGATTTTCAGCAAGTCTTCCAGCACATGGCCGATATCGCCAATGATCGGCACGTCCACATGGATCACTTTGTTGATCGATGACGGGTCAATATCAATATGGGCTTTCTTTGACTTCGGGCTGAACGCATCAATGCGCCCAGTGATACGGTCATCAAAACGCGCACCGATACAGATCATCAGATCGCAATCGTGCATCGCCAGATTGGCCTCATAAGTGCCGTGCATTCCCAGCATGCCCAACCAGTTATCGCCGGACGCAGGGTAGGCGCCCAGACCCATCAAGGTCGAGGTGATCGGGAAGTTTGTGGATTTAACCAGTTCACGCAACAACTGGCTGGCACCCTTGCCAGAGTTTATTACGCCGCCGCCAGTGTAAAGCACTGGTTTTTCGGCTTTTTCGATCAGTTCAACAAGGGCTGTAATCGCGTCTTTGTCACCTTTAACCTGCGGCTGATAATGGCCCAAATCGGCCTTAGCCGGGGCAACATATTTGCCGTTGGCAAACTGCACATCCTTGGGGATATCAACCAGAACCGGGCCGGGACGGCCGCTGGTGGCCACATGAAACGCCTGGTGAATAGTGCCTGCCAGCTTATCGGTGTCTTTCACCAGCCAGTTGTGTTTGGTGCAAGGCCGCGTGATGCCAACGGTGTCGGCTTCTTGAAACGCGTCCGAGCCAATCATGAAACTGGGTACTTGGCCGGTCAGAACGATCATCGGGATGCTGTCCATCAGCGCATCGGTCAGGCCGGTTACCGCATTGGTGGCACCGGGGCCGGATGTAACCAGAACAACGCCCGGTTTACCGGTAGAGCGCGCATAACCTTCGGCGGCATGTGTCGCACCTTGTTCATGGCGCACAAGGATGTGGCGAATGCCGTTTTGCTGGAAAATTGCATCATAAATCGGTAGTACAGCACCACCCGGGTAGCCAAAGACAGTATCGACCCCTTGATCTTTTAAAGCTTGTACAACGATATCGGCACCGGTCATTTGACGGCTCATAGTCTTTCTCCATAGTTTCAGTCATAAAAAAACCCCCGAATTGTGGGGGTGCACGAAAGCGAATACGGGGTTTTACCGTTTTCGCGCCGTGCGCGGTGCCACAAGGACCACAATATGAACTGTTTTTATCATAGGGGCAGAATATCGGCCTAAACAGCGAGGTCAAGATGCAATAAGGTACTAATGTTCTGAAAACTTAGATTGTGTAGCAATAAAAATACATAAAAACACATATTAAGCAATATAATTACCTACACTTGAAATATAATGACATTTACCAGTTTATTTCAAGACCCCAGCACATCAGGCAGGCTAATTGCCGCGACCTGTTCGGAAATTGGATCCGCGCCGGACATAGCATTATTGCTTTTGAATG
>DAOUQS010000033.1 GCA_030625465.1 Amylibacter sp.
TCTTGCAAGTTGTGGCTTTCACCGGGAATGTATGAAATCACCTCAAAACCGTTCGTTAGACGAACTTTTGCAACTTTACGCATCGCAGAGTTGGGTTTCTTTGGTGTCGTTGTATATACGCGTGTACATACGCCACGCTTCTGCGGGCAGGCCTGCAGATGCATTGACTTCTGGCGCTTTACTTTCGGCTGGCGCGGTTTGCGGATCAGCTGTTGTATTGTTGGCATTCGGAACTCCCGTATGTCCTGTTTCAAACTCGAATAGGCGCATGATCTGTCGATCAAACACCGCGACACGGCAGCCCGCACAATTTGTGGATGGACTACCGCGGTAATACCAGAGGATCGAGAGCAAGGCTCTGGATCATGACCGCCAGATTGTGGCTTGTATGAAATGCAAGCGTACTCGCACCTCAGGTAGCGCGCGTATAGTCCGAGTCGGGTGGAGTGTCAACAGGGTGGGCGGATAAACGGTGGTTAACGGTCCATTAACACAAAACCGCATCCCCACTGTAAAGCGTGCCAATGCATACAATACCCGGGTCAAACTAAAAAGAGCCCCGATACGGGGCTCTTTTCATTAATCGAATTTTTTGACAGTTACTCTGGCTGTTCGGTGCCATCACCACCGGAACCCAGGCTGATGCCCTGATCTTCGCCCATCACATCGCTTGTGTTATCGAACACTGCATTCGGATCGAAAACATTATCGTCCTGCACCGGTGCCGCAAGGGCCGCGGCTGCTTCCGCAGCTTGACGTTTGTCTTCAATCACAACCGCATCACGTTCGGCCGCAATCTTCTTGATCTGGTGCGTTGCACCACCGGTTCCTGCCGGGATCAAACGACCAACGATTACGTTCTCTTTCAAACCGATCAGCTTGTCGCGTTTACCTTTGGTCGCCGCTTCTGTCAGAACCCGTGTGGTTTCCTGGAATGACGCTGCCGAGATGAACGAACGGGTTTGCAAGGATGCTTTGGTGATACCCAACAGGATCGGCCCGCCTTTGGCCGCGTCGCGACCGCCTGCGATGGCTTTTTCATTGGCTTCATCAAACTCGATCTTGTCGACCTGTTCGCCTTTCAGCAAGGTTGTTCCACCAGAGTAAGTGATTTCCCATTTCTGCAACATCTGGCGCACGATCACTTCGATATGCTTATCGTTGATCTTCACACCTTGCAGGCGGTAAACCGCTTGTACTTCGTCGATCATGTAATCAGCCAAAGCTTCAATACCCATGATGTTCAAAATGTCATGCGGTGCCGGGTTGCCATCCATGATGTATTCGCCTTTGCGGATAAGATCACCTTCCTGAACAGGAATGTGCTTACCTTTAGGCACCATGTATTCAACCTTAACCTCGGCATCTTCAGCACTTTCGATCGCAATGCGGCGTTTGTTCTTATAGTCCTTGCCAAAGCGCACATAACCATCGATTTCAGCGATGATCGCGTGATCTTTCGGGCGACGGGCTTCGAACAATTCAGCCACACGCGGCAGACCACCGGTGATGTCTTTGGTTTTAGCACCTTCACGCGGGATACGCGCAAGAACGTCACCCGGAAGCACCTCTTGTCCGTCTTCGACAGACAGAATGGCATCCACAGACATTGCGTGTATTTCCGGGTTGCCGCTATCCAAACGAACAGGTTCGCCAGTTTTCGGATCCATCACAATGATTTCCGGTTTCAGATCGCCGCCTTTTGGCGCGGAACGCCAGTCGGTTACGATTTTCTGACTGATACCGGTCGCATCATCGGTCACGTCGCGGATAGAAAGACCGGATACAAGGTCCACAAACTTCGCAGTACCGGCTTTTTCGGCCAGGATCGGCAATGTGTACGGGTCCCATTCAAACATCTTGTCGCCACGCGCGATTTTCGCACCGTCTTTGACCAGCAAGCGTGTACCGTACATCAGTTTGTACTTGGCACGTTCCACACCGTTTTCGTCCAGAACAAGAAGTTCTGTACTCCGGCCCATAACAATTGTTTCTTTGTTACGGTTGGTCAGAAGTGTCGGATTGCGCAACTCGATTTTACCATCTTGGCTGGCATCCTGGAACGACTGCTGGCCACCTTGCGCAATACCACCAATGTGGAATGTACGCATGGTCAGCTGTGTGCCCGGCTCGCCAATGGATTGCGCGGCAATAATACCGACAGCCTCGCCCAGATTAACGATTGTACCACGGGCCAGATCACGGCCGTAACACTTGGCGCAAATGCCGTCTTCGGCTTCACAGGTCAGTGGTGAACGAATTTGTACCGCCACAACACCCGCAGCTTCAATCGCATCTGCCATACGTTCGTCAATCAGTGCATTGCTTTCGATCAGCACTTCATCCGAACCCGGTTTGATAACGTCTTCGGCTGTTACACGACCCAGCAAACGCTCTGACAGGCTGGAAATAATCTCGCCGTCATTCACAGCTGCCTGCCCGGTGATAGACCGTTCCGTACCACAATCTTGTTGGCGCACGATGCAATCTTGTGCCACATCGACCAAACGACGTGTCAGATAACCGGAGTTAGCCGTTTTAAGTGCCGTATCGGCCAGACCCTTACGCGCCCCGTGGGTCGAGTTAAAGTACTCTAGCACGGTCAGACCTTCTTTAAAGTTCGAGACAATCGGTGTTTCGATAATCTCGCCGGAAGGTTTAGCCATCAAGCCGCGCATACCGCCCAGCTGTTTCATCTGCGCGGGGGAACCACGCGCACCGGAGTGGGCCATCATGTAAACGCTGTTCGGTTCCTGCTCGACACCGGCATCGCTAACTTTGACAGATGACATTTCACCCATCATTTCATCAGCAACCTTGTCGGAACATTTTGACCAGGAATCCACAACTTTATTGTATTTCTCGCCCTGAGTGATCAGGCCGTCCAGATACTGTTGTTCAAACTCTTTAACCTGATCGCGTGTATCGTTTACAATGCTCCACTTGCTTTCAGGAATGATCATATCGTCTTTACCAAACGAGATGCCGGCCTTGAACGCTTCGCGGAAACCAAGTGTCATGATCTGGTCACAGAAGATAACACTCTCTTTTTGGCCACAATAACGGTAAACCGTATCAATCACTTCAGCGACTTCCGATTTACGCAACAAACGGTTGGTCAAATCAAACGGTGCTTTAACATTCAGCGGCAACAAGGATCCCAAGCGCACGCGCCCCGGTGTTGTTTCAAACCGCTGCCAAATGATATTACCTTCGTCATCAGCCTGTTGAACGCGGCAAACGATTTTCGAGTGCAGATGCACCAGATCATTGTCCAAAGCATGTTCAACTTCTTGCGGATTGGCAAAAGTCATGCCTTGGCCCTTCAGGCCTTCGCGTTCCATTGTGATGTAGTAAATCCCAAGGATCATATCCTGAGACGGCACAATAATCGGTTTACCGTTTGACGGGGACAACACGTTGTTTGTAGACATCATCAAAACGCGACACTCAAGTTGCGCTTCAAGTGACAAAGGTACGTGAACCGCCATTTGGTCGCCGTCAAAGTCGGCGTTAAAGGCAGAACAAACCAACGGGTGCAGCTGAATGGCTTTACCCTCGATCAGTACAGGTTCAAACGCCTGGATGCCCAAACGGTGCAATGTTGGCGCACGGTTCAGCATCACCGGATGTTCACGGATCACTTCATCCAAGATGTCCCAAACTTCGGAACGCTCTTTTTCAACGATCTTCTTGGCCTGCTTCACAGTAGAGGACATGCCTTTGGCTTCAAGACGTGAATAGATAAACGGCTTAAACAGCTCCAGTGCCATCTTTTTCGGAAGGCCACATTGATGCAATTTCAGTTCAGGGCCGGTCACAATTACCGAACGACCAGAAAAGTCTACGCGTTTACCCAAAAGGTTTTGACGGAAACGACCTTGCTTACCTTTCAGCATGTCTGAAAGCGATTTCAGCGCACGTTTGTTGGCGCCTGTAATCACACGGCCGCGACGACCGTTATCAAACAACGCATCCACGGACTCTTGTAGCATCCGTTTTTCGTTACGCACGATAATGTCAGGTGCGCGCAGTTCAATCAGACGTTTCAAGCGGTTGTTACGGTTGATCACACGACGATAAAGATCGTTCAGATCAGAGGTCGCAAAACGACCGCCATCCAGCGGCACAAGCGGGCGCAATTCCGGCGGGATCACAGGCAGCACAGTCATCACCATCCACTCGGGACGGTTACCACTGTCGATAAAGCTTTCAACAACTTTCAAACGCTTGATGATCTTCTTCGGTTTCAGTTCACCTGTGGCTTCGGCCAGATCTTCACGCAGCTGTTCAGCTTCGGCTTCCAGATCAATATTGGCCAGCATTTCACGGATCGCTTCCGCGCCAATGCCTGCGTTAAACGCATCGTCGCCGTAGATATCCTGGGCGTCCATGTATTCTTCTTCGTTCAGCATCTGACCATAGTTCAGATCGGTCAGACCCGGCTCGATGATCACATATTGTTCAAAGTACAAAATGCGTTCCAGCTCGCGCAAAGTCATATCCAGCATCAAGCCGATGCGTGATGGCAGTGACTTCAGAAACCAGATATGGGCGCAAGGTGCGGCCAGATCAATGTGACCCATACGTTCGCGACGTACTTTTTGAAGCGTAACTTCAACACCACATTTTTCGCAGACAACGCCACGGTATTTCATGCGTTTATATTTGCCGCAAAGACATTCGTAGTCTTTTACCGGGCCAAAGATACGGGCACAAAACAGGCCGTCACGTTCCGGTTTGAACGTACGGTAGTTGATGGTTTCCGGTTTTTTAATCTCGCCGAATGACCATGACAGGATACGCTCTGGGGACGCCAGAGAGATTTTGATCTCGTCAAAAGTTTTCGGTGGCTGGACCGGGTTAAACGGGTTGTTCGTGATTTCTTGGTTCATGTTTTTAGATCCTAATCTCGATTTCCAAAGGAACAGGCGCGAACGCCTACTCTGTTTCCGCGTCCAGCAATTCGACATTCAAGCCGAGAGAGCGGATTTCTTTGACAAGTACATTGAACGATTCCGGTACACCGGCCTCGAAGTTATCGTCGCCTTTGACGATACTTTCGTAGACTTTGGTACGGCCCGCGACATCATCTGATTTCACTGTCAGCATTTCTTGCAGCGTGTAAGCCGCGCCATATGCTTCCAGTGCCCAAACTTCCATCTCACCGAAACGCTGGCCACCGAACTGGGCTTTACCGCCCAATGGTTGTTGTGTGACCAAGCTGTATGGACCGGTTGAACGGGCGTGAATTTTATCGTCGACCAAGTGATGCAGTTTCAGCAGGTATTTGACACCGACCGTGACGGGACGTGCAAATTGTTCACCAGTACGGCCATCAAAAACGATGGACTGACCAGAGTCCGCAAAGCCCGCACGTGTCAGCGCATCATTGATGTCATCCTCTTTGGCACCATCGAAAACAGGTGTCGCAATCGGCACACCGTTCGTGACATTACCGGCTGCCTCAAGGAACTGATCCTCGTTCATTGGCTTCAGGGCTGCATCATAAACCGTATCACCGTAAGCGGTACGCATCGCATCCTTAACAGGGGTCATATCGCCGGAACGGCGGTATTCCTGCAAAGCCTCGTTTACCGAGATACCCAAGCCGCGCGCGGCCCAACCCATGTGGGTTTCCAGAATTTGCCCGACGTTCATACGCGAAGGCACACCCAGCGGGTTCAGACAGAAATCAACCGGTGTACCATCTGCAAGGAACGGCATGTCCTCTTGCGGTACAACCCGTGAAATCACACCTTTATTGCCGTGACGACCAGCCATTTTATCACCCGGTTGAAGCTTGCGCTTCACGGCAATAAAGACTTTGACCATTTTCATCACACCCGGAGGCAGATCATCACCACGACGGACTTTTTCAACTTTGTCTTCAAAGCGTGCGGTCAGTGTCGTCAACTGCGCTTCATATTGCGCGTTCAAAGCTTCCATTTCAGAGGCTTCTTTATCGTCGCTTAGCGCCAACTGCCACCACTGGCCACTGCTAAGTGTTTCCAGCAACTCTTCAGTGATGGTCGAGCCGGATTTGACACCTTTTGGCCCTTTGGCGGCTGTTTTGCCAAGGATCATAGCCTTCAAACGTGCGTAGATGTTACGGTTCAAGATACCGGTTTCATCATCACGGTCACGGGCCAGACGTTCAACTTCTTCACGCTCGATTTGTAGCGCACGTTCGTCTTTTTCAATGCCGTGGCGGTTAAACACACGCACTTCAACAACCGTACCGTAATCACCGGGTGGTAATTTCAGCGAGGTGTCACGCACGTCGGATGCTTTTTCACCAAAGATCGCACGCAGAAGTTTTTCTTCCGGTGTCATCGGGCTTTCGCCTTTGGGGGTGATCTTGCCGACCAGAATGTCCGCAGGGCCAACCTCGGCACCAATATACACGATACCGGCTTCGTCCAGATTGCGCAGGGCTTCTTCGCCTACGTTTGGAATATCACGAGTGATTTCCTCTGGGCCTAGTTTGGTGTCACGGGCGGCGACTTCGAACTCTTCAATATGAACCGAGGTAAAGACGTCGTCTTTTACAATGCGTTCAGAGATCAAAATACTATCTTCGTAGTTGTAACCCATCCAAGGCATAAATGCGACGAGGATGTTCTTACCCAGTGCCAATTCACCGATATCCGTTGACGGGCCATCGGCCACAACTTCACCGGCGGCAACACGATCACCAACCTTCACCAACGGACGTTGGTTGATACAGGTGTTCTGGTTGGAACGCTGGAATTTACGCAGACGATAAATGTCCACACCGGGGTCGCCGGCTTCCATTTTATCGGTCACACGCACAACAATACGCATCGCATCGACCTGGTCGATGATGCCACCACGTTTGGCAGCAATTGCCGCACCACTGTCGCGGGCAACAATGCTTTCGATGCCGGTACCAACAAATGGCGCTTCGGCTTTCAGCAAAGGCACCGCTTGGCGTTGCATGTTTGAACCCATCAATGCGCGGTTGGCGTCATCGTTTTCAAGGAACGGGATCAAGGATGCCGCTACAGACACAAGCTGTCTTGGTGAAACGTCGATATAGTCGATGTTTTCTGGTGGGTTCAGCATGAAGTCACCACCCTTACGGGTCGATGCCAGTTCATTCAGGAACTTACCGTTTTCATCCAGCTGCGCGTTGGCCTGTGCCACTGTGTGGCGCATTTCCTCGGTTGCAGACATGTAGTTCACATCATCGGTCACGTGACCGTCAATCACTTTACGGTACGGTGTTTCGATAAAGCCGTATTTATTCACACGCGCGAAAGACGCTAGTGAGTTGATCAGGCCAATGTTCGGCCCCTCCGGCGTTTCAATCGGACACATGCGACCATAGTGGGTTGGATGCACGTCGCGCACTTCAAAGCCTGCACGTTCGCGGGTCAAACCCCCTGGGCCAAGCGCGGACAAGCGGCGCTTGTGCGTAACTTCGGACAACGGGTTGGTTTGGTCCATGAATTGTGACAGCTGCGAAGAGCCGAAGAATTCACGCACGGCGGCTGCCGCAGGTTTCGCGTTGATCAGGTCTTGTGGCATGATCGCATCAATTTCAACCGAGGACATACGTTCCTTGATTGCGCGATCCATGCGCAACAGACCCACACGGTACTGGTTTTCCATCAATTCACCCACAGAGCGCACACGGCGGTTTCCAAGGTGGTCGATGTCGTCAACATTGCCACGGCCATCGCGCAATTCAACCAAAGCTTTGACAACAGAAATGATGTCTTCTTTGCGCAGCGTCCGTTGGGTGTCTTCTGCATCCAGTTGCAAACGCATGTTCATTTTCACACGGCCAACCGCAGACAGGTCATAACGGTCTTTGTCGAAGAACAATGTGTCGAACAACGCAGAGGCGGTTTCAACGGTTGGTGGCTCACCCGGGCGCATAACGCGGTAGATGTCCATTAGTGCTGTATCGCGCCCAAGGTTTTTATCTGCAGCCAAAGTGTTGCGGATATATGGGCCGACATTGATGTTGTCGATGTCCAAAGTTGGAATATCGGTAGCGCCATTGTCCAGCAAAGTCTGGATTGTGCCACCAATGATATTGTCCTCTTTGTCATACTCTAGGGTCAGCTCGTCACCGGCTTCAACCCAAATCTCACCAGTTTTTTCATTGATAATATCAACAGCCACATAACGGCCTACCAATGCTTCAAACGGTACAAGGACATTCTTGACCTTGCCTTCTTCGATCAGCTTTTTCACTGTGCGCGGCGTTACTTTTTTGCCGGCTTCGGCAATCACATCACCGGTTTTCGCGTCAATGATATCCAAAGTCGGTTTTGTACCACGAACCCGGTCGGGGAAGAATTTTGTCACCCATGACTTTTTCTTCTTGTCGAACTTGTAGTTCACCGTGTCATAATAGGCCGCACAAATTGCTTCCTGGTCAAGACCCAGCGCATAAAGCAAAGTTGTAACAGGCAATTTACGACGACGGTCAATGCGGGCGTAAACGATGTCTTTGGCGTCAAATTCAAAGTCCAGCCAAGAGCCGCGATAGGGAATAATGCGGCTGGCGAACAACAATTTGCCAGAGGTATGGGTTTTGCCACGGTCGTGATCAAAGAACACACCGGGTGAACGGTGCATTTGCGACACAATCACACGCTCGGTACCGTTAACCACGAATGTACCGTTCGGGGTCATCAAAGGCATATCGCCCATGAACACATCTTGTTCTTTGATGTCTTTAACAGAACGCGCACCGGTATCTTCGTCCACATCAAACACGATCAAGCGCAGCGTCACTTTCAGTGGCGCGCTATATGTCATGTCACGTTGCTGACATTCTTCAACATCGTATTTTGGCTTTTCCAGCTCGTACTTCACGTACTCCAGAATTGCGGTTTCATTGAAATCCTTGATCGGGAAAACCGACTGGAAAACACCATTGATGCCTTCACCATCTAGGTGTGCGTCCTGATCACCGGACCGCAGAAAAAGATCATACGATTTTTTCTGGACTTCGATCAGGTTCGGCATATCCAAAACTTCACGGATTTTGCCATAATATTTACGAATGCGTTTTGTACCGGAATGCGTCTGAGGCATGCTCTTCTTCACTTTCTTATAAATGTTCACCTTAAACTGTCGTCGGGCACCGACGTTCAAAGCCAACGAAACACGCTTTAGGTCCTATTCTTGCCAGAGTTCCCTACCCTGGCTCCCGAACCTTAACCGTGCCTTTCAAAAAGTCTGCTTTAACAGGCCCTTGGAAAGACAGGTTCGGCTGGCCCCGCTTTTTCAGCAAGGCCAGCCAAATCTTGTTGGGGCTTAAACCCCGAAGATTACTTAAGTTCTACTTCAGCACCAGCGGCTTCAAGTTTCGCTTTAATTTCTTCTGCTTCAGCTTTGCTGACGCCTTCTTTGACAGCTTTGCCGCCTGCATCAACCAAGTCTTTTGCTTCTTTCAGGCCAAGACCCGTGATTGAGCGAACTTCTTTGATCACGCCGATTTTCTTGTCGCCAGGTGATTTCAGAATAACGTCAAACTCGTCTTTTTCTTCAGCAGCTTCGCCACCGTCAGCAGGGCCAGCCATCATGACAGCGCCACCGGCAGCAGGCTCGATGCCATACTCGTCTTTAAGAAGTGTTTTCAGTTCTTGTGCTTCCAAAAGCGTAAGGCCTACGATTTCTTCAGCAAGTTTTTTAATATCAGCCATTTGATATATTCCAGTTCATTTTACGTTCTGTTTCCAGTGTGGTTCAATATTCAAACACACACCCGACAATTGCAGTTTGCTTTATTAAGCAGCCTTCTCTTCGATCGTTTCCAATATGGAAGCGATGTTCGATGCAGGCGCACCAATTGATCCAGCGATGTTCGCAGCAGGTGCAGCGATACAGCCAACGATAGAAGCAATAAGCTCCTCACGTGACGGCATAGCGGCAACGGCTTTAACACCGGCAACATCAAGCTCTGTCTCGCCCATAGCACCCCCAAGGATGACAAGTTTGTCATTATCCTTGGCATACGCTTGCGTGACTTTCGCCGCCGCAACCGGGTCCTCTGAACAAGCCAGAACAGTCATTCCATCCAGCAATCCCGCAATGCTTGCGCATGGCGTACCATCAAGAGCGATTTTGGCGAGCTTATTTTTGGCAACACGTACAGTACCACCTACTTCACGCATTTGCGCGCGGTAGTCCTGCATTTCCGCAACTGTAAGGCCTGCGTAGTGAGACACTACAACAACACCAGAGTCCGTGAAGATTTGGCCGAGTTCTTCGACCAGGGCTTCTTTTTGGGCTCTATCCACAGTTTTTCTCCAAATTATAGAGGGCTTCCGCCCTCCGGCTCAGTTTTCACCAGCGCAACCGAAGCTTTGCTGGCATCTTAGGGTCCTATTTACGGGTCCCAACCAAAATCGCCCGAAGGCTATTATGTTCGTTCCCCATCTCAGGCAGGAATTAAGTCTTGCGACACCCACCGTCTTGGACAGTAGAAAAGGCAGCGAACCGCCTTTCCTTATCAACCGCAGCCCGAAAGCTACGGTTAAATTCTTAGCTGGCTAATGCAGCTTCCACATTCAAGGTCACGCCCGGGCCCATTGTAGAGCTTACAGCGATCTTTTTCATGTATGTGCCTTTGGCACCTTCAGGTTTGGCTTTTTGCACCGCAGCGACAAAGGCTTTGATGTTTTCAACCAGTTTGGCTTCATCAAATGATGCTTTGCCAATACCCGCATGTACAACACCGGCTTTTTCAACTTTGAACTGCACTTCGCCGCCTTTAGCCGCTTCAACAGCTGCTTTAACGTCCATAGTAACAGTGCCAACCTTAGGGTTTGGCATCAGGTTGCGTGGGCCCAAAACTTTACCCAGACGACCAACAACAGGCATCATGTCAGGGGTAGCAATACAACGATCAAAGTCGATTGTGCCGCCCTGTACGATTTCCATCAGGTCTTCTGCGCCAACGATGTCGGCACCAGCCGCTTTGGCTTCGTCCGCTTTCGCGTCACGTGCAAACACAGCAACACGCATGGTTTTACCTGTGCCGTTTGGCAAGGCAATAACACCGCGTACCATTTGGTCAGCGTGGCGCGGGTCAACACCCAACACAACCGCAATGTCGATGCTTTCATCGAACTTGGCTTTTGCGCTGGCTTTGATCAGGCTTACAGCTTCTTCAATAGTGACCTCTGACTTGCCAGCAAATGCTTCGCGTGCAGCGGTTGTTCTTTTACCGTATTTAGCCATTACTTCACCTCAATGCCCATGGAACGTGCAGAACCCATGATGATCTTCATAGCTGCATCAATATCGTTCGCGTTCAGGTCTTTCATTTTTGCTTCAGCAATTTCTTTCACTTGCTTGGCAGTGACCGTACCGACAACTTCGCGGCCCGGAAGACTGGCACCAGACTCAAGCTTGGCAGCCTTGCGCAACATGTAAGACGCAGGTGGCGTCTTGATGTCCATGGTGAACGACTTATCAACGTAATAGGTGATAACTGTCGGGCAAGGTGCGCCCGGCTCTAGTTCCTGTGTCTTGGCGTTGAACGCCTTACAGAATTCCATGATGTTAATACCACGTTGGCCCAATGCTGGGCCCACGGGTGGGGATGGGTTGGCTTTACCTGCAGGAACCTGCAGTTTCATTGTGCCAGCGACTTTTTTAGCCATTACGGCCTCCTACTTTGCTCCGATCCTTTGGCCGCGTGCCATTGGATCAATTTGGTGTGGTCAGGTTTGGATCACGCGTGACCCTTACCTCCCACAAACACCATGCTAGGTTTGTTTCGTAACCTGCATGAATTCCAGTTCGACGGGGGTTTCCCGTCCAAAAATCGATACGGTCACTTTCAGGCGTGAAGCTTCGAAATCCACATCCTCGACCATGCCAGAGAACCCTTCGAAAGGGCCGTCTGTGACGTTTACCTGTTCACCAATTTCGAACACGATTGTTGAGCGTGGGTTTTCTGCGCCCTCTTCAACCTGGTTCAGAATTGACCGCACTTCGGCATCGCGCATCGGGCTTGGTTTACCGGGTTGCCCCAAAAAACCCATGACGCGGTTGGTGTTGGAAACAAGGTGGTAGCCTTTTTCCGTCATATCCATGCGGATCAGGATGTAGCCCGGCATGAAGCGACGCTCGACAGTTACCTTCTTGCCTTTGCGCACCTCAATGACCTCTTCGGTCGGCACCAGAGCATCTTCAATCAGATCCTCCATACCTTCCTGAATCACAAGCTCTTTAAGCTGCTCGGCAACTTTTTTCTCATAAATCGAGAGAACACTTACCGAATACCACCGATTAGCCATTTAATCCGACACCTTCACGTGCTGACAGTTGCCTGTCATAATTCCATTTATATCAGATACTTAGCGCATCCGAACCCGACAACAAAATAGCGCGCATACCGAATCGTTGCGCGCTAGTCTGT
>DAOUQS010000264.1 GCA_030625465.1 Amylibacter sp.
CCGGCAAGCCAGGCACCTTCGTAGACAAAGCCGTCACTGGTTGATAGCGTGCCGATCCCTTCGCGTTTGCCGGCCTTGAACAGGCCGTCATAGATGCTGCCGTCGGCAAAAGTGGCTATGCCTTTGCCTTCGCGGACGCCGTTCACCCAGACACCAGTATATGTGAACCCTTCAGCATAGACGATTTTGCCGTGGCCGTGGTTTTGCGCTTGCCTGAATTCGCCTTCATAAATCGTACCATTGGAAAATGTGGCCAGTCCCAGCCCCTGAATGACACCTTGTTCCCAGTCGCCGTCATAACTGCCGCCGTCCGCGTAGGTGACTTTGCCCTTACCGTCAGGCAGGTCGTCTTTTAGCATGCCGACATATTTCGCCCCGTTGGGGTATGTGATCTGGCCCGCACCCTGCAATTTTCCCGCAACCCAGTTGCCGGAAAATTTGTAACCGTCTTTGCGCGTCAACACGCCCGCGCCATCGCGCTGGCCTTTGTTGAACCCGCCAGTGTAGCTATTGCCGTTGGCAAAAACCAGTTTGCCCTGTCCGTTTTTTGCACCCTTCAGCATGGTGCCTTCATAGCGGTCGCCATTGGCCAGAGCCAAAATGCCGGTACCGGTGATCTGCCCCTGTTGCCATTCGCCATCATAGGTCACACCGTCTGATAAGGTCACAAGACCTGATCCGTGGCGCATGCCGTCAACCACGTCGCCTGCATATGTGGCCCCGTCCGGATAGGTGATCTGCGCCTTGCCGGTTTTTTTACCGTCAAGCCAGTCACCTTCATAGCGGTAGCCGTTTTCGCTGGTTAAAACCCCGGCACCGTGGTGGTTTGCGGCTTTGAACGCCCCGTCATAAACCTCGCCGTTGGCATATTTTGCCAGACCGATGCCGTCGATTTTACCGTTTTTCCATGTACCGATGTAAGTGCCGCTATCGGCAAATGTTATTTTGCCCAGACCTTGCGGTTTGCCGGCTTCAAACTGGCCTTCGTAAAAGGACCCGTTCGGAAACCGTGCGGTGCCTTCGCCCTGGATTTGTCCGTCTATCCATTGGCCGGAATATTCATAGCCGTTGGGTAAAACATATGTGCCTTGCCCGTGTTGGCGTCCGTCTTTGAATGCACCGGTATATACGCCGCCGGTGTCATACTGTTTGGTCAGGATTTTTGATGTTTGCGCAAAGGCGGATGCACAGAACCCAATGCCGATGGATGCCGCCAGAATGAATAGTCCATTAATTTTCACGCGCCAATTTCCTTATGCGACTTCAGGTTTGCAGGTTGTCAAATCGGACTTTACGGTGTGACCAACGCTCTGACAAGCTTTCGCTTTCCCTGCGCATCTGATCTGTTAAAACTTGCGTAAACCCAAAAGCGGGTAGTTTGTTTTATAGGATGCAAAATGACCGATAAGTTAAGGTTAACACTGGCGCAATTAAACCCGACAATGGGTGATTTTAAGGGGAATCTGGCCAAAGCGCGCGATGCGTGGGATCAGGCAAAGGCCGCAAAATCGGATATGCTGGTGCTGTCGGAAATGTTTTTGACGGGTTATCAGGCACAGGATTTGGTGCAAAAACCTGCCTTTACGGCGGATGCATTGGCCAAACTTGAAGCTTTTGCGCGTGATTGCAAAGACGGCCCTGCCATCGGTATCGGCCTGCCGATGCGCGAGGGCAATCAGGTTTATAACTGCTACGCCATCTTGAAAGCTGGCAAACTTGCCACCGTCATCCGCAAACATCACCTGCCGAATTATAAGGTTTTCGATGAACCGCGCACGTTTGCCACCGGCGATATGAGCGGGCCTTATGCGGTTGGTGACGCGCGCATCGGCACCCCGATTTGCGAAGACGCATGGTACAGCGATGTGTGCGAGATGCTGGAAGAGACGGGGGCAGAGATTTTGATCTCGCCCAATGCCTCGCCTTATTATCGCGGCAAGTTTGAAAAACGCATCAATACGATGGTGGCGCGCGTGGTGGAAACCGGCCTGCCGATGGTCTATCTGAACCTAATCGGCGGGCAGGACGATCAGGTGTTTGACGGCGGCTCGTTCGTGTTGAACCCCGGCGGTGAGCTGGCTTTGCAGATGCCGCTGTTTGAAGAGGCGATTGCGCACGTCGATTTCACCCGCACCGATGCCGGCTGGCGTGCGGCACATGGCGACAAGGCGCATTTCCCTGATGAGTGGGAACAGGATTATCACGTCATGGTCACCGCGTTGCGGGACTACATGGCGAAGACCGGCTTCAAGAAGGTTCTGCTGGGGCTATCCGGCGGGGTTGATAGTGCGATTGTGGCCACGATTGCGGTGGATGCGCTGGGGGCGGACAATGTGCGTTGCGTGATGATGCCCTCGGAATACACATCACAAGAAAGCCTGGATGATGCGGTGGCTGTTGCCGATGCATTGGGGTGCCAATACCACAACGTGCCGATTTCGCAGGGCCGCGATGCGATCACCCAAACGCTTGCGCCTTTGTTTGAAGGGCTGGAGCCGGATGTGACCGAGGAAAACATCCAGTCGCGTCTGCGCGGATTACTGTTGATGGCAATGTCCAACAAATTCGGTGAAATGCTGCTGACCACGGGCAATAAATCCGAAGTAGCAGTGGGCTATGCCACGATCTACGGCGATATGGCAGGGGGATATAACCCGATCAAGGACGTTTATAAAATGCGGGTGTTTGAAAGCTGCCGCTGGCGTAATGCCAATCATCGCGACTGGATGAAGGGGCCTGCGGGCGTTGTGATCCCTGTGAACGTGATCGATAAACCACCGACGGCAGAGTTGCGCGAAGACCAGAAAGACAGTGACAGCCTGCCGGAATATGATGTGCTGGACGGTATTCT
>DAOUQS010000082.1 GCA_030625465.1 Amylibacter sp.
CCACCGCCGAACCATGTGGCACCCGGGGTCCAGAACATGCGTGTATTCATGTGTACGGTGGGTGTTTTGGGGCTGTTCATGTGGGCCACAAGCGACACACCTGAAGCCCAGAAAATAGGGTTATCTTCAAGGCCGGGGATGTTTTTACGCGCCGCCATCGCCTTGATCATCATCGGTGACAAGGTGCCATGTACGGTGGAAATATTCACACCGACCTTTTCAAACAAGCGCCCGCCACGCATCACAGACATCAAGCCGCCGCCACCGTCGCCATCCGTGCCACGTGTGGTTTCACGCAACTCAAACCGCCCCGCAGGCTTATCCGCATGCGGGCCTGTGACCTGTTCATCCTCCAGTTTTTCGAATGCTGCACAAATCGTATTGCGCAGCTCTTCAAACCATGCGGATGCTGTGTTTTTGCGGTTCTCAGCCTGATCAGTCATTGGGTCGCTCCGAATTCATTTCGCCCCTGTTACCCAAAACAATCCCGATTTACTAGCGACCTTTCCACACCGGGTCGCGTTTTTCGGCAAAGGCTTTGGCCCCCTCCAGTTGATCCTCGGATGTATAAAGCCGTTTGACGGTTTCAAACTGGCTACCCGTGATCTTCTTCAACGCATCCTGAAATTTCATATCTTCGGCTTCGCGCACAATTTCCTTGATCGCCGCGTTCACCAACGGCGGGCCACTGGCGATCAGTTGCGCCATTTCACGGGCTTTTTGCATCAGCACATCGGCAGGATAAATATGGTTAATCAGCCCCCAACGCGCGGCTTCCTGCGCATCAATCCAGCGCCCCGTCAGCAGCATTTCCATTGCAATATGGTAAGGAATGCGTTTGGGCAGCTTCAATGATGCCGCATCCGCCACTGTTCCCGAACGGATTTCAGGTAAGGCGAATGTGGCGTGGTCTGCGGCCAGAATAATGTCACAGGACAGGGCCAGTTCCAGCCCGCCGCCACAGCAAATGCCGTTCACAGCACAGATCACCGGCTTGTTGAAATCGGACAGTTCCTGCAAGCCGCCAAAGCCGCCCACACCGTAATCCCCGTCAACCGCATCACCATCTGCGGCCGCTTTCAGATCCCAGCCAGGGCAGAAAAATTTACTGCCGGCACCTGTGACAATCGCCACCCGCAGATCGGGATCATCGCGAAAATCGGCAAAAATATCGCCCATGATACGACTGGTCGCCAGATCAATCGCATTGGCCTTCGGGCGATCCAAAGTGACCTCTAATACACCACCGTCACGGTGGGTTTTAATCGGGTTATCCATCATCATACTTTCCTAATCTGATCAGGGCATCTGCCGCAATTGCATTTTCAGGCGTGCATAGAAGCGGATTAATCTCGACCTCTTCTATGCGGCCCACATGTTCGATGACAAAGCTTTGCACGGCCATAACCGTATCGACAATAGCTTTGATGTTGGCCGCAGGCTGGCCGCGAAAACCGTGCAGCAGTTTGGCTATGCGCAATTGCCCGATGGCCTGCGTAATATCTGCCGCCGTACTTGGCACCAGCAATGATACGCTGTCGGTCAACAGCTCGGCCATGATACCGCCTGCCGCGATGGTTAAAACATAGCCATGCGCAGGATCAAGAACAACGCCCACCAGCAGTTCAGCCACCGCACCGGTGATCATTTCCTCAACCAGAAAACTGTCCGTTGGTATGGCTTTGGCGGCCATAATGACATCCGCTTCTGACGCAAGGTTCAGGGCAACCGCCCCTGCCTCGGATTTATGGGCGATGCCTTGCCCTTTCAGCACGACGGGAAAGCCGGTTTTCGCGGCTATCTGCCCCGATTCTATCGCGGAATTTGCAATATGTGATGCAGGGATAAGCACGCCGAACCCCGCAAGCAATTCTTTGGCATCCGCTTCCGTTAAAACCTGTGGGTTTACTGATTGTTTCGGCACGTTCACCGGCAAAGGCAGGGTTCGTTTCCTGCCGCAAAATGCTGCGACCTCGATTGCCGCCAGTGCCGCGTTCAAGCCGCAAAATGGCACGATCCCTTTTGCGGTCAAGCCCAGTGCAACGGTTTCGGGCATATTTTCAGAAAGGCTTGCGACAATCCCCATGGGCCGACCCGAGGCTTTACCGGCCGTCGCCACAGACTTGATCACACAATCCCACGCAACCGGATCGCACCGATCCGTGCGGGGAAAGTCGGCTACCACAACACCGATGGCCAATTCCCGGGTCATCATTGCGGTAAATGTGGCCGTCATTGCGCTGACATCACCCCAGATATAAGTGTGGTAATCCAAAGGGTTGGACAGGTTTACCATCGACCCAAGTGCCATACGCAGGTCTTTTATCTGGCTGGCAGTTAAATCCGGAAATTCCACATCACGCCCAAGCGCACTATCGGCCATCAGGCTAGCCTCACCCCCGGAACAGGACATCGAGGCGATTTTTCCGGATGCCAGCGGCCCCGCGATATGCAGCAGTTTCAGACTTTCCAGCAGCTCTGGCAAAGTGTTGACCTCGGCCATTCCAAGCCGCGCAAACAGGGCGCCCGCCCCTGCCGCACTACCCGCCAATGATGCCGTATGCGATATTGCGGCCCTTTGTGCATGGCTGGACTTTCCAACCTTCAAAACCACGATAGGTTTGCAAAGCCTGCGCGCGGTTGTCGCCAGTTTTTCAAAGCCGCGCAGATCATCCAGACCTTCGATATGCAGGCCCAAAGCGGTAACACGACTGTCTTGCAATAAAGCCGCGCCAATTTCCGATAATCCGGTCTGCGCCTGATTTCCGGCGGTCACCACATATGCAACCGGCAATCCGCGCCGTTGCATGGTAATATTTATCGCGATATTCGAGGACTGTGTGATGATCGCGACGCCAGTTTCCTGCCGAACCCCACCATGCTGATCGGGCCATAAAAGTGCCCCATCCAGATAGTTCACAAAGCCGTAGCAATTGGGGCCGATTACGGTCATGTCACCGGCAGCATCCAATAGTTGCACCTGCAAATCCGCACCGTCTTTGTCTTCATTATCGGCCTCAAGAAAGCCGCTGGCAAAGCAAACTGCACCACCTGCCCCGATAGCTTGCAATTCACCGACGGCCTTGATTGTGGCAAAGCGGTTAATGCCGATAAAGCTGGCGTCAGGCGGTTCCGGCAGGTCGGCAATACTGCGGATACATGCCACGCCGCTAATATTGTCTTTTGTTGGATGGATCGGATAGATCGCGCCCGAAAACCCGAACTCACGGCATTGCTGGATAACATTGGCGCACCAGGTGCCACCACCGATTACAGCGATGGATTTCGGGCGCAGCAGACGATCCAGACCCATATTCACCCGCCCAGTGGCCGCAATAAATCACGACTGATAATATGGCGCTGGATTTCCGAAGTGCCATCCCAAATCCGTTCCACACGGGCATCGCGCCAGAACCGTTCGATGGGAAAATCATCCATCAGCCCCATACCACCGAAAATCTGCAGGGTTTTATCCGTGACACGCGCCAGCATTTCACTGGCATATAGCTTTGCACTGGCAATCTCGCGGTTGGCAGGCAGGCCCTGATCCAGCCGCCATGCAGCGGCCAGTGTCAGCCAGTCAGCGGCATCAATTTCTGTGATCATATCGGCGATTTGAAAGCTAACACCCTGAAATTTACCGATCTGTTGGCCAAACTGTTTACGTTCCGCCGCATAGTTCAGCGCATAATCAAAGCACCGCCGCGCGCGCCCTACAGACATGGTGGCCACGGTAATGCGTGTGGCGTAAAGCCATTCGTTCATCACCGCAAAACCGCCATCAACCTCACCCAGAACCTGGGCTTGTGGCAGGCGGCAATCATCGAAATCAAGGATGCAATTCTTGTAGCCCTTGTGACTGACCGAGTTGTAACCCTTACGCACATCAAACCCTTTGGTGCCGCGATCCACAAGGAATGTAGTGATGCGTTTCTTGGGGCCACGCGGGGTTTCATCCACACCTGTTGCCACAAAAACAATAAAGAAATCAGCATGTTCCGCGCCGGATATAAAATGCTTTGAACCGTTCACAATCCAGTCTGCCCCATCGCGTGTTGCCGTGCATTTCATCCCGCGCACATCCGATCCCGCATCGGGTTCGGTCATGGCCAGCGCATCCATTCGTTCACCGCGCACCGCAGGCATCAGGTAGCGGTCAATCTGGTCGCCCTTGCAAGCCATCAGGATATTCTGCGGGCGGCCAAAGAAGTGGTTTAACGCCATAGAGCCACGCCCCAGTTCGCGTTCCACAAGCGCGAAATCGACGTGACTTAGGCCCGCCGCCCCGACACTTTCGGGAAAATTACAGGCATAAAACCCCAGATCAAGGGTTTTTTGTTTGATCTCTTGGGCAATCTCTTTAGGAACCTCTCCCGTGCGCTCAACAAGTTGTTCATGGGGATAAATCTCTTTTTCGACAAAACTGCGCACGGTTTTGACGATCATGTCTTGTTCTTCGGTCAGTCCAAACTGCATCTCTATCCCCTTTTCTGGCGTGGATCAGGTAATGCGCTTTGCGCCAAGGCTGCCGCTTCCACGTTTTTCAGCACTTTAGGGGCCGGATCGCAGGTGCGCCGTGTTTTCAGGCTGACATGCAGTAAAAACTGTTCGCCTGTGGCTAATAAAGTGCCGTCCTCGGCCAACATTCTGTGATGAAGGCGCAATTTTTTACCTTCCCCTTGCAGGATTTGTGAAAGCACGGTGATTTTTTGTCCCGCGTGGGTTTCGGCCAGAAATTTGATGTCGATATCCACAGTAAAATAACTTAAACCAGCCGCGATATAAGCCGCGTCCGCCCCAAGTGCCACCATCACATAATCAGCAGCATCTGAAAACACCTGCCCGTATCGGCTTTCGTTCATATGGCCATTATAATCCACCCAATCAACCGGTATAATTCTCCTAATAGACTGTAAAGGCTTACTAAAATCAGGTGTAATATCCGGGACAATTTGCGCCTGATGTGCGTTTATCAACGCACCTGACGCACTGTCTTGCCCCTTCAAGGCCCGCATCATTGCTACCAGATTATCATCGCGCAAGCGTTCCAGTTCACGGATCGACAAATGGCCCGATTGCGCGTCTGACTGATCCGCAATCATATCGACCAATTCATCGGTTAGCTCTGGTACATCCATCAGTTTAGTCCACGGCCATTGCAGGCACGGCCCGAACTGGTCAATGAAGTGTTTCATCCCCGCCTCACCACCAGCAATACGGTAGGTTTCGAACAGGCCCATTTGCGCCCACCGCAGGCCAAAACCGTAGCGGATTGCGTCGTCGATTTCCTGCGTGGTCGCGATGCCGTCCTTGATCAACCACAAGCCTTCACGCCAAACCGCCTCCAAAAAGCGATCAGCAATATGGGCATCAATTTCCTTGCGCACATGCAGCGGAAACATACCCAATAAGGTCAGAATGGACTTGGCCCGCTCGATGGTTTCCGCACTGTTTTTCGCAGTTGGCACCACTTCGATCAGCGGCAACAAATAGACCGGATTAAACGGGTGGGTTACCATCACGGCTTCCGGCCGTTGCAATCCTTCTTGCAATTCGGACGGCTTAAAACCTGATGTAGACGAGCCTATAATGGCCGTTGCAGGTACAAATCTTTCAATCTCGGCAAAAACCTTGTGCTTTATATCCAGCCGTTCCGGCACGCTTTCCTGCACCCAGTCGGCATTTTTGACGGTGGCTTCTATCGTGTCACAAAACGTCAACTTGCCCTCATCAGGCAAGGCCACGTCATAAAGCATCGGCAAGGATCGCCGCGCATTGGCCAATACTGCCGTTATTTTACGCGCCGCTTCAGGATCAGGATCATAAAGGTTCACATCCCAGCCATTCAGCAAGAACCGCGCCAACCAGCCCCCGCCAATGACACCGCCACCGATAATTGCTGCTGTTTTTGTCATTTCAATTATTCCTATGTAAGTGATTCAGTATGACCATCTACAGGCATGACCAGACCAGAAATTTTAGATGCTGCCGTTGATGCCAGGAAAAGGGCTGCATCGGCGATATCATCTGCATTGACCCAAGTTCGCATAGAGACACCTTTCACATAAATCTGGCGCACATCTTCAATGTCTTGGTTTTTTGCTACTGCTTCATTTTGCAAAACCCGCTCCATGCGGTCACCTTCAACAGCACCAGGACAAATCGCATTGACCCGTACACCATAAGGACCAAGTTCGCAGGCCAGTGTCTTCATCAGGCCGATCACACCCCATTTAGCTGTCGCATACGGGCTACGCATCGGATAACCGAACATGCCTGCAGTCGAGGACGTCAGAATGATAGAGCCTGTTTTTTGTGCCTTCATATGCTTTGCGGCCCATTGGCAAAGCATAAACGCGCCATCCAGATTGGCGGAAATACAGGCGCGCCAATCCTTCAAATCCAGGTTTTCGATGGGGCCTGCCGGGCCACCTGTCCCAGCATTTGCAAGGGCCACATCAACACCGCCAAAGGCCGCATCAACATCTGCCAAAAAGGCCGCCATATCTTCCGCACTTGTCACATTAGCCACACGGCCCAGAATTTCCGGCTCAATTTCAGCAAGTTCGGAAATGGCGCCTGCATCAATATCGCAAACAGCTACCCGCGCACCCGACGCATGAAAGGCCAGTGCAAGGGCACGACCTATACCTGCACCCCCTGCCGTTATCACTACCCTTTGAGGCGTGCTCATCGTGGCGCACGCCTGGTAAGACCCAACTTTTCACGCACCGCATCCGGCCCCATGATATCGGCCCCCATGGCCTTGATAATAGTGACGGCGCGTGTGACCAGATCGGCATTTGTCGCCAACTGCCCCTTGGCCAACCACAGGTTATCTTCCAGCCCGACACGCACATTGCCACCGGCCAGAACCGCGGCTGCCACATAGGGCATTTCATTGCGGCCAATGGAAAAAGCCGACCAGTTCCAGTCGCTTGGTACGTTATTGACCATCGCCATAAACGTGTTCAAATCATCAGGTGCGCCCCACGGGATGCCCATGCAAAGCTGCACTAATGCGGGTGATTTCAGGATGCCTTTTTCAACCAAGTTCTTGGCCAGCCACAGATGACCGGTGTCAAAGGCTTCAATTTCGGGTTTCACACCCAGACTTTCCATCATGGTTCCCATGGCTTCCAACATGCCCGGTGTGTTGGTCATCACATAGTCAGCCTCGGCGAAATTCATCGTGCCGCAATCCAGCGTGCATATTTCCGGCAGGCATTCCGCAATATGGGCCACGCGTTCCTCGGCACTAATCATGTCCGTGCCTGCCACCAAGGGCAGCGGCGCATTGGGCGCACCAAATATCATGTCGCCACCCATGCCTGCGGTCAGGTTCAACACCACATCCACATCCGCATCGCGAATACGCTCGGTCACCTCGCGGTAAAGTTTCAGGTCGCGTGATGGCACGCCGGTTTCGGGATCACGCACATGGCAATGCACGATCGCGGCACCAGCCTTGGCCGCCGCAATAGCGCTGTCAGCAATTTGTTCGGGCGAACGCGGCACATGCGGGCTACGATCCTGGCTGCTGCCGGATCCTGTGATGGCGCAGGTGATAAAGACATTATGGTTCATGGTTAAGGGCACGGGCAGAGACTCCAGTTTCAGTTTATAAAAGTGAACACCAGATTGGCGCGAAGAGCCATACCGATTTGAACAAATACACCCGAACCACCGATAAATATCGGTTTTTTCAATAGCGTTTTTCAACCATTAACGGGCAGCTGGTTCAATCATCGCAGATCACCGATAAAACAGATCATAGATAAAATAGTCGCTTTGGCCTTTAAATCCATCCGGATTACGCTTATATTAGCTTTGTTCCTTCGGGGACTATGGTGATAAACGCGCATGTAATACACGGATCGGACCCGGGGGCGGTACCCGGCGACTCCACCAAAAATCCCTTCATTTGGGGGCGGTATGGGGTCGAAATAGGATCGACGGACGTCTAAAGATGTTAGCTTTTGCCCGGCTGTCTGCCA
>DAOUQS010000395.1 GCA_030625465.1 Amylibacter sp.
TGCCTTCTATCGACCAAATTGTAATCTACCTAGTCGCGATTATCGTGCTTCTGGTCAGGCCAAGGGGCTTGATGGGACGCGAAGGCGTGATGGAGGACTAAATAAATGAACTCTCTTTCTAAAAATGACAAAGCGTTACTGCTGTTTGTTATCCTTGTGGCACTGCTGGCACCGTTCCTGCTGAACCCGTTCCCAACGGAAAGCGCGCTGGCGCAGTTCAACGCGGGCTACCCTGACCTGATGCAACGCTTTGCGATCTTCGGTATTCTGGCGATTGGCTTTAATATCCTGTTCGGTTTGACTGGCTATCTGTCTTTCGGTCACGCTGCATTCTTGGGTGTGGGGTCTTATTCCGCAGTATGGATGCTGAAACTGTTGTCGATGAACATCATCCCCGCTTTGATCCTGTCGGTCATAATCGCCGGCCTGTTTTCACTGCTGATCGGGTTCATATCGTTACGCCGTTCCGGGATTTACTTTTCGATCCTGACACTGGCCTTCGCCCAGATGAGCTTTTCTTTGGCCTATTCAGTGCTGACACCGATCACCAATGGTGAAACCGGTTTGCAGTTGAACCTGAATGATCCACGGATTTTGGATGGGGTAAACACAACGGGCAACTTGCCTGTGACAAGCCTGTTCGGGCTTGAGATGCGTAATACGTTTTCACTGGATTTAGGCGCATGGGCGTTCCAGTTCAATGTGGGCTACTATGTTTGCGCGATATTCCTGGTGCTGGCATTTTATCTGTCGATCCGGATCTTCCGCTCACCTTTCGGTCTGATGTTGCGGGCGATTAAAACCAACCAGACACGGCTTAACTATACCGGTCTGAATTCACGCCCCTACACGCTTGCGGCCTTTGTCATCTCTGGCATGTACGCGGGTCTTGCGGGTGGCTTGATGGCCTCTATGGATCCATTGGCAGGTGCCGAACGAATGCAATGGACGGCCTCGGGCGAGATTGTTTTGATGACCATTCTGGGCGGTACCGGCACATTGCTGGGCCCGGTTCTGGGTGCTGGCTTTATCAAATACTTTGAAAACATCTTTTCAAAAATCAATGAAACGGTGTTGCACGGCTGGTTCTCATTCATGCCCGATGGGTTGAATGATGCCTTTGTCTGGGTATTGCACTTCTTCGTTGGCAAAGGCTGGCACTTAACGCTTGGCTTGTTGTTTATGCTGATCGTGACCTTCTTGCCGGGTGGTCTGATGGAAGGCTGGGCGCGCATTCGTAATAAAATCTGGGGCGATAAGGGGGATGACGAAAACCCATCCACTGATACCTCCACGACGCCTGCTGAATAGGAGCGATGAAATGGGAATTCTAGAAGTTCAAAATGTGAACAAAAGCTTTGGTGGCCTGAAGGCGTTGCAAAACGTAAACCTTGATATCGAAGAGGGCACAATACACGCCATCATCGGCCCCAACGGGGCAGGTAAATCAACC
>DAOUQS010000047.1 GCA_030625465.1 Amylibacter sp.
CATCGGGAAATCGCTGTATTTGCGGGTGTAATCTTCAAAGTACTCCACTTGGCGATCAAGGTGGAATTCACGCAAGATCACATGGCCCATCGCCATAGACAACGCACTGTCTGTGCCTTGTTTCGGTGCCAGCCAGATGTCACCGAATTTAGCGGCCTCTGAATAGTCGGGGCAGATCACGGCGGATTTTGTGCCGCGATAACGCGCTTCGGTGTAGAAGTGCGCATCAGGTGTACGGGTTTGCGGTACGTTACTGCCCCAAAGCAGCAAGTAGCCGGCATTATACCAGTCAGCACTTTCAGGCACGTCGGTTTGTTCACCCCAAGTCATCGGGCTTGCAGGTGGCAAATCACAATACCAGTCGTAAAACGACATTACTGTACCACCAAGCAGGCTAAGGTAACGTGAACCCGCTGCATAAGAAACCATCGACATCGCAGGGATCGGAGAGAAACCAAACACGCGGTCAGGGCCATAGGTTTTAACAGTATAGGCGTTGGCAGCGGCAATTATTTCAGCGGACTCATCCCAAGTCGCGCGCACAAAGCCGCCTTTGCCACGTGTTTTCACATAAGAAGCACGTAAAATCGGATCCTCTTGCAAGGCTTTCCAAGCCGCAGTCGGGCTTAGGTTTTCGCGCATCTTGCGCCATGCCTTCATCAGACGACCACGCACAAGCGGGTTTTTCACCCGGTTCGCTGAATACAGGTACCAGCTATAACTGGCACCACGCGCGCAACCGCGCGGTTCGTGGTTTGGCATATCAGGCCGCGTACGCGGATAATCTGTTTGCTGGGTTTCCCAAGTCACAATGCCCGATTTCACGTAAATTTTCCATGAACATGACCCTGTACAGTTCACCCCGTGGGTGGAACGGACAATTTTATCATGCCGCCAGCGATTGCGGTAAGTATCTTCCCAATCACGGTTTTCGCGTGTGGTTTGGCCGTGGCCATTGGAAAACTGGTCCAGTTCTTTTGACTGGAAGAAGTTCAGGCGGTCAAGCAAGTGACTCATGTGGTCTCTCCTAAATACGGGATGCCCGCCCCCGACCTATGCCGGGGACAGTAAGTTCGTTAATGTTTACGGGTTCTTAATATCTGCGCCGGGACGCAGGTAGAACCACCAGTTAATCAAGATGCAGACACCGTAGAATACGGCAAATCCGTAAAGTGCATACTCTGGCGTAGCCGCTTTAATTTGCTCGCCGAACACTTTGGGGATAATGAACGCACCGTATGCAGCCACTGCAGATGTCCAACCCAATACGGGCCCGGCCTGTTCTTTGTCAAACACAACCGCGATTGTGCGGAAGGTAGAACCGTTTCCGATACCTGTTGCGGCAAACAAGATCAGGAACAATCCCATGAACGGCAAGAAGTAATCTTGCGGTGTGGCTGAAACATACGCCAGCTTCAGGAAGTAGGCCACGCCAAGCGCCGAGGCAACCATGACCACAGAAATGATCTGAGTCACTTTCGCGCCGCCCATTTTATCGGCAATCATACCACCGACAGGCCGTATCAAGGCACCGATGAACGGGCCCATCCAAGCATACATCAAGGCTGAAGGCCCATCAGGGTTTGCAAGATTGTGGGTCATTACACCGTCAACCAAGACGTGCTGGAAACCAAACACCACTTTAATCGCCAGCGCAAAAGTTGCGGCAAAACCGATGAATGAACCAAAGGTCATGGTATAGATCACGGTCATCGCCCATGTGTGCTTGTTGTTAAAGATTTTATACTGGCGCGTCAGGTTTTGCCCAACCGCACCCGGAATCATTTTCAACAAGAACACGGTCAATGCGATAACAATCGGCAACACGATCCATTTAGACACCATAAAGCCTGAACCGCCAACCCTCTCTGGCAGCAATAACCACAGACCGAAAGCAGCCGTAACAAAACCGATCAGCAGCATGCCGGTGATTGTACTAAACGCACCTATCGGGCCTGGAATGTCAGGGGATACATGTTCGTCACGGATATTGTTCATACCCAACCAACCGGCAAAAGCCAGCGGGATAAGCGCCAAAAGCCACACAAAACCGGCATTGTGGATATAGGTCTCTGTTCCTGCGGGGATTTTACCGATCAATGTACCTGAAGTGTTTTCCAGGATCATCGGATCACCACCAAACAGGCCGAATGTCATCACCAGCGGGATCACAATCTGCATTGTGGTCACACCGAAGTTGCCAAGGCCCGCGTTCATACCCAGTGCATAGCCCTGAATTTTCTTGGGGAAAAAGAAACTGATATTAGACATCGAGCTGGCAAAGTTACCGCCACCGATACCGGACAGAAATGCCAGTATCTGGAATTTCCACAACGGTGTATTGGGATCTTGCAATGCATAACCCGCACCTATTGCGGGGATCATCAGCAGTGCAGTGGTGAAAAAGATCGTGTTTCGCCCACCTGCAATCCGGATAAAGAACGTTGACGGGATACGCAGTGTTGCCCCCGTCAGGCCCGCAATGGCGGCCAGTGTAAACAGATCTGACTTTTCAAAGGCAAAGCCCAGATTGATCATTTGTACTGTAATAATGCCCCAGTACAGCCAAACCGCAAAGCCACATAGTAGCGATGGAATGGATATCCACAGATTGCGTGTTGCAATCGCTTTACCGGTAGACGCCCAATAGGCCTCATCATCCGGTGTATAGTTTCTTAGATCTTGTCCCACTTTTCGTCTCCTCTGGTGAGATTGAGGCGGGCCATCAGTGGCCCACCTATTATTTGAATAAAGTTATGTGTGCGGTACATCGGATAGATGTGTATTTTCGCGCAACTCCGGATGTCTTTCACGATCCATTTTGCGAATGGCCACATGCATCCAGATGGTGCTGACAGCAACGATCACGAACATCAGCATGAACACCACTGACCAGACATGGAACACGTCCAGCAGGATGCCGAATGAAATCGGCAGGATAAATCCGCCCAAACCACCGATCATACCAACCAGACCACCCACAGCACCCACGTTATCGGGGAAGTACACGGGGATGTGTTTGTAGACAGCGGCTTTACCCAAGCTCATCACAAAACCCAAAATCACGGTCAGGAAGACAAACGCATATAGCGGGATGCCAAAGCTGAATTTGATCAGGCGTTCTGATCCGTCTGCATAGGGGATACCTTGCACGACGTAGCTGGTTTCAGGGTAGCTCATGATGAAAAGCACGATCAGGGATATGATGAATGTCAGGTACATCACAAAACGCGCGCCCCAGACATCGGACATCCAACCACCAAGGGCGCGGAAAACCGAGCCGGGCAATGAATACATACCTGCAAACACACCGGCAGAGGTTAATGCCACACCGTATGCACCAACATAGTAACGCGGCAAGAAGGACGCGAAGGCGACAAAGGCACCGAATACAAAGAAGTAGTATGTGGCAAAGCGCCAGACCCTAATATCCTTCAATGGCTCCAGTTGCTTTGCAGCCGAAACAGGTTTTGCACCTGTTTTCTTTTGCTCGGCCCGAACCGGATCTTCTTTGGCGAAGACGTAAAAGATAACCGCCATAATAACCAAGGCCACAGCATAGATACGCGCGGTATCTTCCCAACCGACGGCTACCAGCAGAAACGGTGCGCCGAAATTGGTGACCGCAGCCCCGACGTTGCCGGCACCGAATATACCAAGGGCAGTACCTTGGTTTTTGGCTTCAAACCAACGTGATACATAGGCAATGCCGATGATGAACGATCCACCTGCCAGGCCAAGGCCAAGTGCGATTATCAGGAATACGGCATATGTTTGCACAGATGCCAGCAACCAGACCGATACGGCTGTTATCAGCATTTGCAGGGGCAGCATAATGCGCCCACCGAACTGATCGGTCCAAACACCCAGAAAAATACGGCTAAGCGAGCCGGTTAAAACCGGGGTCGCAACCAACAGGCCAAACTGGGTTTCCGACAGGCCAAGGTCCTGTTTGATCTGAACACCGATGATAGAAAAAATTGTCCACACCGCGAAACAAACCGTAAAGGCCAGGGTACTTAACCCAAGGGCACGATACTGATCGCCCGGGGTGACATTATCAATGTTATGCATTTTTCTTCCTTTCAAAAATAAGTTAAGTCTTCTGTTTTATTGGAACGGTCAGACCTGACTTAGTATCTGTCATTTATATGCTTTAGCTGGGTTGATTTATATCAAGAAATGACGGTCTAATGGCAAAACAAGTGAATTGAAATACAAATTAGTATAGAGTGTAAACAAATTTGATCTAATTATTTATAAAAGAGCACACCATACATTGACATTATCCCGCACTTGGCTTGATAAATGTCAAAATACATTTCCAACCACTGAGTCGTTATGAAACCCGCAGATATTCTTGAAATCAAATCGCTGAAATTATTCAAAGATATGGAAACCGCCAACTTTGACCGGTTGATGCGGGGCGCATATATGCAGAATTTTCCAACCCAGATTGAACTGATCACAGAAGGCGAGCCAAGCGATTTTCTTCATATTATTGTTTCAGGGGTTGTTGAATTGTTTGCGACATGGAACAGGCGCGAAACCACAATGGCCACAATATGGCCTGTATCAACTTTTATTCTAGCGGCCACGATCAAAGACGCACCTTACCTGATGTCTGCGCGTACCTTGCAAAAATCACGCGTCGTATTACTGCCCTCACAAGATGTGCGGGATATTTTTAAAATAGACGCCGCATTTTCACGCGCCGTAGTCCATGATCTGGCCCAAGGCTATCGCACTGTTGTTAAAAATACCAAAGATTTGAAATTGCGCAGCTCTATTGAACGTCTGGCAAATTACCTTTTGCGGCAAAACTGGCGTGCCGGCAGCACAGGCAAGTTTGACCTGAAAGTCGAAAAGCGGCTGTTGGCATCGTATCTGGGCATGACACCTGAAAACCTGTCACGCGCGATTAAAGCATTACAACCATATGGCGTAACAATAGATGCTATACATGTAACGATTTCAGATGTTGCCGACCTTGAAACCCTTGCAAAACCGACACCCAGCATTGATAACCCTTATCATTAAGGCACAGAATCTAACACTTCACCCGTTCCATTTTAGGATCATACAAAGGTGCCAGACTAACCGTACAAGGGACGCGCACGGTTGCGACATCCAGCTCGTAAATACCCGTTTTAACGTAATCCGCGCCCACACCCGTATCATCACGAATGTAGCCCATCCCGATGGATTTACCCAGACTATGCCCATAGCCCGCAGAGCTTAGCCAGCCCACGCGCACCCCGTTGCGATAAATCGTTTCACGCCCGGACAAGATAGTATCCCCATCCGTCACAAAGGTTGCCAGCATCTTTTTCAGGCCAGTGGCGCGTTGCTTTTCAACCGCCGCGCGACCCTTGAAATCAATGTTTTTACGCATCTTCACAGCCCAGCCAAGACCCGCCTCATCCGGCGTATGATCCGGCCCGATATCAGCGCCCCATGCGCGGTAACCTTTTTCAAGCCGCAGCGTTTCAATGGCACGGTAGCCTGCATTCACCAGCCCATGCCCCGCCCCCGCGTCATGCAAAGCGGCATAAACCGTTGCGGCATATTCCACCGGCAGATGCAATTCCCAGCCCAGTTCACCAACATAAGTCACCCGCAATGCCTGCACAGGACAGCCCGCAATGCCGATGGTTTTAGCAGTACCAAACCGAAACCCTTCGTTGCTGACATCATCACGTGTAACCGCCGCCAGAATATCGCGCGCTTTTGGCCCCATCAAAGACAGCACCGCATTGGATGAGGTGATATCGAATAGCTGCGCGTTCATACCATCCGGAATATTACGCGCAATCCAGTCAAAGTCATGGGTCGCATAGCCCGTCCCCGTAACAATATAAAACTCATCTTCCGCCACACGCACAACGGTCAGATCGCATTCAATACCAGCGCGGTCATTCAGCATTTGCGTATAGATTAATGAGCCCACAGGCTTTGCCACATCATTGGCCGCAATCCAGCTTAACGCGGCTTGCGCATCCGGCCCTTTCAGGCTGAACTTGGCAAAAGAGGTCTGGTCAAACAGTACCGCCGCCGTGCGCGCCGCATCATGCTCGCGCCCCACGGCCGCATGCCAGTTTGGCCGCTCGAATGTATAAATGTCGTGCTGCACTTCGCCCGCATCCAGATCCGCATACCAGTTCGGCCGTTCCCACCCCAGCTTTTCACCAAACACCGCGCCGTCGTTTTTTAGCGTATCATACAAGGGCGACTTGCGGCACGGACGGCCACTGTCATGTTCCTCGGATGGCCAGGCCATTGTGTAATGCTTGCCATACGCCTCCATCGTGCGGGTGCGAATCCAGTCATCGTCAAAATGCGGACGGCCAAAGCGGCGGATGTCCGCAGGCCATAAATCAAACGGCGGCTCGCCTTTTGCCACCCATTCCGCCAGCGCCATACCGGCCCCGCCACCTGCGGCAATGCCAAACGCGTTAAAGCCCGCCCCGACAAAGAAGTTCTTCAGCTCTGGCGCTTCGCCGATAATAAAATTCCCATCAGGGGTAAAACTTTCCGGCCCGTTGACCAGCGATTTTATCCCCGCCGTTTCCAGCGCAGGAACACGGCCCAATGACAGTTCCATCAACTGTTCAAAATGATCGTAGTTGCTGTCAAGCAGCGAATAATGGAACCCTTGCGGCACAACCCCGCCGCGCGCCCAGTCGATCGGGTTCGGTTCATAACCGCCCATCACCAGACCGCCGACCTCTTCCTTATAATAGGTCAGCCGGTCAGGATCGCGCAGGGTTGGCAGGTTGGCAGGCATGCCTTCAATCCGTTCGGTCACCATATACTGATGCTCCATCGAAACCAGCGGCACATTCACGCCCACAGCCTTGGCAAAATTGCGCGTCCACTGGCCGCAACAGGCAATCACCACCGCACATTCAATATAGCCTTTTTCGGTCTTAACCCCTTTGATCACACCCTTTTCAACATCCACGGACAAAACCTTGGTGTCTTCAAAAATCCGCGCGCCTGCCATGCGGGCGCCCTTAGCCAAAGACTGCGTAATATCAGACGGATTTGCCTGCCCGTCTGTTGGCATGAACGCCGCCCCCACCACATCATCCACCTGCATCAAGGGCCACAAATCCTGCGCCTCTTTCGGCGTCAGCAATTCCATTTCCAGCCCGAAACTATGCGCGGTTGTCGCCTGTCGCTTCACTTCCGTCCAGCGTTCTTCATTACACGCCAGCCGCAAACCACCGTTCATTTTCCAGCCGGTTTCCAGACCGGTTTCTTCTGCCAGCGATTTATAAAGATCAACCGAATAGCCCAAAAGCTGGGTAATATTGGCGTTACTGCGCAACTGCCCGACCAGCCCTGCGGCATGGAATGTAGTGCCCGATGTCAGCTTTTTGCGTTCCAGCAGCACCACATCCCAGCCCAGTTTGGCCAAATGGTATGCGGTTGAACAGCCGATAATGCCGCCCCCGATAATAACCGCTTTCGCCGTGTTGGGAAAATCGCTCATTTTGCGCCTCTTGTTGATAGGTAATGCGTGTAGGCCCGCCGGTAACGCGCCAGATTTTCGGATGTATATGCGGCATAATCAAAATCCAACCCCGAGCTGGTTTCGGATACCATGCTCCACATGGTTTCACGCAACAGTGACGCGCATTTCATCGCCGTGTAGCGCTGCATCAGTTTTGCATCAGGCACCGTGCCATAGTAGGTGGTCAGCATGGTTTGCTCGGCCGCTTCATTCAAACCACAGTTTGTCGCCAAGCCACCCAGATCAAACAAAGGCGAATTAAAGCCGCCGTATTCCCAGTCGATCAGCCACAAACGGCTATCATCACGCAAGATATTGGCAGGCAGTAAATCATTATGCGCAAGCACCAGATCAACCGGCCCGATACAATCCTCAAGCCCTTGCGCTTGCGCCATCAGCTCTGGTAGGATTTTAGCATAACCGGAACCCTGCCCCAGCAAGCGCGCATTATAATCACGCAACACATGAAACACCCAGAAACTCAGGATCGGACCACGGGCAAACCCTGCCAGATCACGGTGCATCTTCGCCATCAAATCAACCACTTGCAGTAGCGTGTCTGGATCGCGGACATCTTCCTCGGTCAATGATATAGCCTTGATAAATTCCAGCACCAGAACACCGGGTTCCACATAATGCACAGCGGGCGCAATGCCTGCCGCATGTGCCGCCCGACTGACCGCCAATTCATTAAACCGCATGATGCCGTGTTCAGGAATATCCGCACCCATGCGCACCACATAATCACGCCCCTGATCATGGATAAGCAGGTTCACATTTGTAATGCCACCTTCCAGAATGCGCGGATTTTCAGGGGCCTGCCAGCAGGATAATCCCATTGCGTGATCTACCGCCGCCGAATGCTTTGCCAATGTCATTTCAATCCCAACCTTTCACGTGATGCCTGTGCCAGTGCGGCAATAATCCGATCCGCAATAATCGCGATAAACGCCACTGAAAGCCCCGCAATAATGCCGCGCCCCGTACTGGCCTTGGTCAGGGCAATATAGACCTCTTGCCCCAAGTCGCGGGTGCCGACCAGTGCCGTGATCACCAGCATCGACAAGGCCAGCATGATCGTCTGGTTCAAGCCCAAAAGCAGCGAAGGGATCGCCATCGGCAATTTGATCCGCCACAATAATTGCCAGCTTGTACAACCTGAAACCTTACCCGCCTCTATCATCTGCGTCGGCACTTCCTTTATACCATGTGCCGCATAGCGCACCGCCGGGGCCAGCGCATATAAAACCACCGCAATCATCGCGGAAAAATCACCCACCCGAAACAGCATAATCACGGGGATCAGATAGACAAAACTGGGCAGGGTTTGCAACGTGTCGATAAAGGCGCCAACCACCGCATTTGCCCGCGCATTCTGCCCGGCCCAAACCCCGATAGGAATACCGATAGCACTGGCAATCAACACGGAAACACCGCACAGATAAACCGTAATCATGGCCTTGTTCCACAGCCCGTTCGCGGCAATAAATGCGGCCATCAATGCCGCCATCAACCCCAGTTTCCAGCCGCCCACACGCCCTGCGGCCAGCCCGACGGCAATGATGCCCCATACCCATGGAATGCCGACAAAAAAGCGTTTTACTGGCAGCATCAGATAGGTCAAAAAGAAGGTTTTGATCGCTTCAAACGTGTCAAAGAAATTGATATTGATCCACTTCATCGCCTCGGCCCAAAACGTGCTTGTGGTCAGGGTCGCGTCCTGCGGATAGTTTTGCACTGCGGGAATGATCAACCCGACCAGCCACACGCCGATAACAACCATCCCAATGGTCATCAACCACGGGTGGCGGCGCACGAAAGACAGCCCCTGTTGCGGCAATGCATTCTGGGTACGTTTGGCAAATGCCTGACTTAAACGGTCTAGCGCTATCGCCATCACGACAATCGCCATACCTGCCTCGATCCCGCCGCCAATATCCAGACGGCGCAGGGCGGTCAGCACATCAAACCCAAGCCCCCCGGCCCCGATCATCGACGCGATAATCACCATGTTCAGCGACAGCATAATCACCTGATTAACGCCCACCATCAAGGTCGGCATCGCCGTCGGGATCAGCACTTTCCACAGCATTTGGCGCTGTGTACACCCCGCCATGGTTCCTGCCTCAATCACCTCGACAGGTACCGATTGCAAGGCAACCGTGCTGACCCGCACCATTGGCGGCGTCGCGTAAATCATTGTCGCCACCAATGCGGATACCGGCCCGAAACCGAACAAAAACAGGATCGGCACAAGGTAGGCAAAAACCGGAACGGTTTGCATCAGATCCAGAACCGGGCGCAACACACGCTCGACCATAGCAGATCGGTAGGCCATGATACCCAGGGTCAGCCCGCCAGCCACCCCAAGTGGCACCGCAATAACAATTGAGGCCAGTGTGATCATCGCGCTTTCCCATTGCCCGAATACCGCCAGATATAAAAAGCAAAACCCGACCAAAATCGCCAAAGGCCAGTCTTTGGCATATCGTGCCAAAGCCACCATAAGCACGATAATCGCGACCCAGCTTAAAGCCGGCACAATTTCCACTGCCTGCTGGCCCTGTCCGGTTGAAAACCCGTCGATCAGGCCCGAACGCACCACCTGATAGGGCCATTCGATTATTGATGATATGAACCGGGTAAATTCGCGGAATGTGAACAGCCCGAAACTGGCATCTTCGACCAGCCATTTCATCGCATCCGAAATACGATCGGCCAGCGGCATTTCCCATTTCTTCGGATAACGTATGATCCAGCGCGCATCAAAGGCCTTATACAGACCGAAAGAATTTGCCGA
>DAOUQS010000435.1 GCA_030625465.1 Amylibacter sp.
GGGTTTGCAACATGCGCTGTCACCTCACGGCCATCATTCAGCGTGACGTCCGCCAAAAAACGCTTATATCTACGGATAAGCGTTGCGGGTATAAGGGGTCTATCGAATTCCATGTCTGATACCTAAGCGCCCAAATAAACAAGGACAAGTCTGATGAGCAATCCAACAGCCGCGATGATCGTAATTGGTGATGAAATTCTGTCCGGTCGCACGCAAGATACCAATTCAAACTATTTGGCCCAACAATTAACCATGCTGGGTATTGATTTGAAAGAAGTCCGCGTAGTGTCCGACGATAAAACCCAAATTATTGGCGCGGTAAATCGTTTGCGCATGAAATACACAAATGTTTTTACCAGCGGCGGCATCGGCCCGACCCATGATGATATTACGGCAGACTGTATTGCCAAAGCATTCGGGGTAGCGATAGATGTGCGCGCAGACGCCCGTGCGGCATTGGCCAAAAACTATAAAAATCCGGATGTTGAATTAACCAAGGCACGCTTGCGCATGGCGCGCATTCCGGATGGGGCTTCATTAATTGACAATCCCGTATCCAAAGCGCCCGGGTTTTCGATGGAAAACGTCCACATCATGGCCGGTGTCCCTGCAATTTTCAAAGCGATGTTGGCGGGGCTTTTGCCGACGCTTGCAACAGGTATAAAAATTCTGTCCGAAACCGTTAATGTAGCACAAAAAGAAGGCGATATCGCCAATGCGCTGGGCATTATTGCCCAGGATAACCCGGACGTATCCATTGGCTCTTACCCCTATTACGACAACGGCACATACGGATGTAATTTGGTTATACGCACTGCCAGCCCTACCAGATTGTCTGACGTTACCGCGGTCGTTCGCAAAACATTCGTCAATAACTAGCCATATGAACCCGCCCGGCCAAACAGAATTATTTGATGCTGTTGATGCCACATGGGCACCCTTGGCATTGCACAACCATGCGGGCTGGATAATCCGTGAAGGGGCAGGGGGCGGCCAGCGCGTTTCGGCAGCAACCCTTTTGCCTGATGTGCGAGATGC
>DAOUQS010000045.1 GCA_030625465.1 Amylibacter sp.
GGTAAGCCCGGAAGAGTTCGAAGCCATGTCCACAGGTAAAACCTTGTACTTTTCCAAGGACGGACAGGCATATGGCTCCGAGCATTTTTACAAAGGTCGTCGCAGTAAATGGCGTTATTCTGACGGGATTTGTGAAGACGGTGAATGGTTTGCACAAGATAATCTGTTTTGCTTCAACTATGATGGCGGCACCGACACCCAATGCTGGACATTTTTCAAAACCGACAAAGGTTTCGCAGCGCGCGCTGAAAATGCGGAACTGGATGATATTCTGAAACTGTACCTGATCGACAAAAAACCATTGCTGTGCAAAAGCACCGGATTAGCAGCCTAAAACAAGCTGCCTTGATCACCTTTGGGCGGTTTTGCTTTTGGCTTTTTGGCGGCTTGTTTCGCATCGGTTCTGAAATGCCCGTCCTTGAATTCAATATCCAGACCCTCTGCGGATTTTGCCGCTTTCACAGTGGACAAAACACCGCCGTCTAAACTGCGCACAACCGCAAAACCACGTTCAAGCGTTGCCGTATAGCCCAGCGTTTCAAGCAAGCGTTTCAGCCCGCCCAAACGGTCGCGCAAACGATCCATCCGGCGGGTGGGTGCATTTGCAAGATCACTTGCAACACGCTGCAGCAACTGGCCCTTTTGCAAAATCGCTTGTTGTAGGGATTGCGGGCGCAATGCCGCCGTGCGTTCTGCCAACTGCACACGCTTGCCTTGGGTCATTGTTTGCAAGGCACGCGGCAAACGCGCCGCAACCAAATCCAGCTTTTGCCCTTGCATTGCCACCACATCCACAGGGTTCGGCATGGCGCGTGATAAATCACGCAAACGCTGTCCCCGTTGGCTGATCCCGTTGGCAAGTGCGCGCACGCGGCGTTCTTCCATACCCGCCAGCCACACCGCCAATTCCGCGCGCACCGGCACCGCCAGTTCAGCCGCAGCCGTGGGCGTTGGCGCGCGCATATCGGACGCATAATCTATCAAGGTCGTATCTGTTTCATGCCCCACAGCCGAAATTAACGGAATATCGCTGGCAGCCGCCGCACGCGCCACACTTTCTTCGTTAAAGCCCCACAGGTCCTCGATCGCACCGCCACCGCGCGCGACGATAATCAAATCAGGGCGCGGCATCGCCCCACCGGGCGTCATCGCATTAAAACCTTCAATCGCGCGCGTCACTTCAGGCGCACAGCGATCCCCTTGTACTGCCACAGGCCAGATCAGCACCTTGCGCGGAAACCGATCGCGCAAACGGTGCAAAATATCGCGGATCACAGCACCTGAAGGTGAGGTCACAACCCCGATCACCCCGGGCAGGTAGGGAATGGGCCGCTTGCGATCCTGATCAAACAAACCCTCTGCCGCCAATGCCTTTTTGCGCTTTTCCAGCATCGCCATCAAAGCGCCAACACCGGCAACCCGCAGCTCAATCACATTCATCTGGTACTTGGATTGCTTGGGGAACGATGTCAGCTTGCCCACGGCAATCACTTCCATGCCCTCTTCGGGTTGCACCGAAAGCTTGGATGCCTGGCCTTTCCACGTCACCGCATTCAGAACCGCGTTTTCATCCTTCAGGTCGTAATAAATATGCCCCGAGGCATAACGGTTTACCCGTCCGATTTCGCCCTTGATGCGCACATGGGAAAACTCGCCTTCAATCATGCGTTTCACCGCGTTCGAGATTTCAGACACACTGAATTCCGGCGCATTTTGCCCCGGTTCGGGCTGGTCAATCAGATCAGACACTTATGTCTCCTTGCACTTGCATGAAAGCAACCTTAGAACGAGCCGCAACAAAGGCCAAGTCAGGAGCAGCGAAAAACATGAATATCCTTGTATTAGGTTCCGGTGGCCGCGAACACGCGCTGGCTTGGGCCGTGAAACAAAATCCGAAATGTGATCGTTTGGTCTGCGCACCCGGCAATGCGGGCATGGCTGCAATTGCGGATTGTGTTGCGGTCGATGTGATGGATAACGATGCGGTTCTGGCACTGTGTCAGGCTGAAAGCATTGATTTTGCCATTATCGGTGCGGAAAACCCCTTGGCCAATGGTGTGGCAGACGTATTGCGCGCCGCAGGCATTCTGACTTTCGGCCCGTCAAAAGCCGCCGCTGAACTGGAAAGCTCCAAAGCCTTTACAAAAGAGATATGCGACGCCTGCAATGCGCCAACCGCCGCCTATGCGCGGTTCACCGAACTAAATGCGGCCAAAGCATATGTCACCGAACAAGGTGCGCCGATTGTGATCAAGGCCGACGGTCTGGCCGCAGGCAAAGGCGTGATCGTGGCGATGGAATTGCAAGACGCGCTAAACGGGTTGGATGATATTTTTGACGGCGCGTTTGGTGATGCCGGTGCCGAGGTGGTGATAGAAGAATTTATGGACGGCGAAGAGGCCAGCTTTTTCATTCTGTCCGACGGCAAGAATATTCTGCCCATGGGCACCGCCCAAGACCATAAACGCGCCTATGACGGCGACAAAGGTCCCAATACGGGCGGCATGGGTGCCTATTCGCCCGCCCCCGTGATGACCGATGCGGTTACGCAAAAAGCACTGGATGAAATCATCCAGCCCACCATTGATGAAATGGCGCGGCGCGGCACCCCGTTTCAAGGTGTGCTTTTCGCAGGTTTTATGATCAAGGACGGCCAACCCCGCCTTGTGGAATACAACGTGCGTTTTGGCGACCCTGAATGCCAGACCCTGATGATGCGTCTGGGCGCACAGGTTTTGGACGCGCTTCTGGCCTGCGCCGAAGAACGCCTTGCCGATGCGCAAATCCATTGGGCCAACGATCATGCGGTTTCGATTGTTCTGGCCGCAAAGGGCTATCCGGGATCATACGACAAGGGCACCGAGATTAAAGCGCTGGACGCCCTGCCATCGGACAGCAAAAACATGGTGTTCCATGCCGGCACCAAAACGGATGGGGACAGGCTATTGGCCGTTGGCGGACGCGTCTTGAACGTCACCGCACGTGGCGACAGCTTCAAAGAAGCACGCGACCGCGCCTATGCAATGGTTGATCTCATTAATTGGCCGGAAGGTTTCCACCGCAAAGACATCGGCTGGCGGGCACTTTAGCACGACAGGGCCGCGTTCAAACTGTCGGGGCCGTTATATGTGCCGATTTTTTCCGACACCAGATTGCGCCCGACAAGCTGCGTTGCGACAATATTGCGCCACGCCCCGTCCGCTGTAATCATCTCTGGCCCGGAGCCACAATCACGCACACCGCCGGCAATAAAGTCCCAACCGATTTTGTGGTTTGTCAGCTTGGAAGCCTTGGCAACCTTTACCAGCCGTCCATCACGATAACTGACGACGCGCATCTTTTTGGCAAGGTGCGGGCGATCAACATAGGCAATATCCACATCCCCGTCCCCGTTGAAATCCGCGATACCAATGGGGGCAAGCCAGCGATGGGTTGATCCAATGTGCTGCGTTTCGGTAATTTTTCCGGTCTCGTCATAAATCGCAATCGCCGCCCCTTTTGAAATATCCGTTTCAATAACGATAACTTCAAGGTCGCCGTCATTGTCGATATCGGCAAGGCGGGGGGTGATGTCTTCAAACACATGGTCCCACGGCAATACGATTGTTATCTGGCCCAATGGCGCACTGCCGGATTGCGTGTCGGTTATGATGCGCAAAGCACCATACTCCACGCGATCCCCCAGAATGCCATGATCATATCTTGTGGTGGGCTGGGTATATTCGGCCGATACTATGTCCGCCGCTACAGGCGAGGTCCAAAGCCCGATCAGGGCACAAAGCCACAGGCCGGATCGCATCAAATCTGTTTTGCAGGCAGACGCACAACCAAACCATCCAGATCATCCGTCACTTTAACCTGACAGGTCAAACGTGATTTCACCGTATCGGGTTCCCACGCGAAATCCAGCATGTCCTCTTCCATCGCATCCTTGGCAGGTAATTTTTCCACCCATGCGTCATCCACATAAACATGGCAGGTTGAACATGCACAGGCCCCGCCGCAATCCGCTTCGATGCCCGGAATGTTATTGTCGCGCGCGCCTTCCATAACGGTCAAACCGCTTGCAACATCCACAACATGTTCTTTACCATTATGCTCAATATAGGTGATTTTGGCCATTACCGTCCGTCTCCAGTTTAAAATCCTATACGCGTGTAAACCGCAGTTTCGATTTCTGCCAGCCCCTTTTGCAAACTTGGGTCTTTTTTTTCATCACGTTTATGGATAGGGTTTCACCAAACAACGAGTAAATAATGCCCCCAATCAAAGCAGTTTTTTATGCAAGTCTGATCGGCCTTGCCGCTTTTCCACACGATGCGGTCTATGGCCAAAGTCTGGGTTTACCCACGGCTTCGCGCATGGATGCCTGCCGGATACACTACACCGCCCCCGCTATCGTGGAAACCGTGACCAAGCAGGTTTTGATAAAGCCCGAGACCCTTGGAACCAATCCGCAAACAGGTCAGACAATTGTCGTGGCCCCTGCGGTTTATCGCACCGAGACCGAGCAAAAGATTATACGCGCAAGACAACAGGATTGGGCCGATATCATTTGCAGCCAAGATCAAAGCGTTGTTTTTATTCAATCATTACAACGCGCACTGGCAGCCCGTGGGCATTACAATGCTGTTGCCACAGGTGTGATGGATGAACGCACCAAACGCGCATTGCGCAAAGTGCAGAAAAAAGCGGGCATCAATACCGCCGAGGTCACGATGGATTTGGCCGAAAGCTATGGCTTAATCACACATCGGATATTCACAAAATAAAACCCCGCCATAAAGCGGGGTGATATTGATTTTAACGCAGGTTTATTTGCCCAGTGACAAGGCCACAAACCGTGGATTGCCATTGCGGCGCACCAGAAGCAAAACCGACTTACGGCCTGCATCATTGGCGGCTTGAATGGCTTTTGCCACGTCTTTGGGGCTTTCCACCGCCATCTGCCCGACCTCGGCAATCAAATCGCCCTTTCGCAGACCTTTTTCAAACGCGTCACTTTCGTCATCAACCGAGACAATGGCCACGCCTGTGGCATCTTGCGGCAATCCCAGTTGCTTGCGGATTTCAGCGTTTAAAGACACCATCTCGATCCCCAGGGATTCCACTTGGGTCGCGGCTTCCGGCTTGACCACAGCAGGAACCACCAGTGATTTTTCAGCATCTTCACGACGTGCCAGAACAACCTTAACAGTTTGTGTCTTACCATCACGTTGAATGATAACACGCACCGATTTGCCAACCTCAGAGCCACCGACCTTTTTGATCAGATCGCGGGTATCTGTCACGTCTTTGCCATCAAAACTAAGGATGACATCGCCCGCAAGTATCCCTGCATCTTTAGCCGGGCCGTTTGGCACATCGCTAACCAGTGCGCCGGCTTCGTCTTGAAGCCCCAGCGCCTCGGCCATTTCCACATCCAGATCCTGTATACTGACACCCAGCCAGCCACGGCGGGTTTCGCCGAACTGTTTCAACTGCTCGGTAACCGGCCCCACAACATTAGAGGCCATGGAAAAACCCAGGCCAATGGAACCGCCTGTCGGTGAAATAATTGCGGTATTCACACCGATCACATCGCCGTCCATGTTAAACAACGGCCCGCCAGAGTTGCCCCGGTTGATCGCGGCATCGGTTTGAATGAAATCATCATACGGGCCGGAACGCAAAGACCGGTTGTTGGCTGAAATAATACCGGCCGAAACCGAAAAGCCCTGCCCCAATGGATTGCCGATCGCAATAACCCAGTCGCCAACGCGTGATATATCGCTGTCACCAAAACTGACAAACGGCAAAGGTTCATCGGCTTCGACTTTCAACAATGCAATGTCGGTCTTTGTGTCACGACCGATCACTTTCGCATCCAGCTCCATACCGCTGAAAAGCTCGATAACAATCTCGTCCGCCTTGTCGATTACATGGTTATTGGTAACAATATAGCCATCGGCGGAAATGATAAAACCGGAGCCAAGTGCCGATGCACGGCGCGGTTTCTGGTTCTGCCCGTTCGGGCCCTGGTCCAGAAAATCCTTGAAAAAGTCTTCAAATGGCGACCCTTCAGGGACTTGCGGCAACTGCGGGCGTCCGGCTTCGGTAATGGTTTGTGTGGTTGTGATATTCACCACTGCAGGACTTAGACGTTCTGCCAGATCGGCAAAGCTGTCCCCCGCACTGCGCGCGGACGCGGCAATGGTTTGCGCCAACATCAGGGCAAGCGTCAAAAACACGCCGAACATATACGCTTGGAATTTGGGCCGCGCATCCACGCGGGTGGTAAGGGCAAAAGACTTCACTTTGATCCTCCTAGATACTGCATCAATCAACACCCGTTTCAGGGTTGCCTTATTATAATTTGTAGTCGTCACCCGATATTGCAAGGCCAAGTTTGTTTCGATTTTTCACAATAGCGTTAACCGGGCATAAAATTCACGCTGAATTTAGCCATATATCTGTGGTAATATCAATGCGTGTAAACCCTTACGCCGCGTTTTTTGCAAGCCAGACAAGAACAACACCGACCGCAACCACCGCAACACCAAGGCTACGGCGTTGATCGCGGCTAAGCTCACCCATTGCTTTAAGCAAATCCTCAAAACGCAAAGGGGCCAGTGCAAGCACCAGCCCCTCTATTACCGCAACCAGACCAAAGCCCAGAAGCAAATCATGCATCATCGGCCAGCGTCCGACTTCAGGTAGTTGAAAAAGTCACTGTCAGGTGAAATCACCAATGTTGAATTATTACCGTGCAATGATTTCTCATAAGCATCCAATGACCGTCGGAAGGCAAAAAATTCAGGGTCACGACCGTATGCTTCAGCAAAAATAGCATTCCGCTTGGCATCCGCTTTACCGCGAACAATCTCGGAATTCTTTTGCGCCTCGGACACGGTTTCAACCACGGTACGATCCGCACGCGCACGCGCACGTTGGGCCGCTTCATTACCGCGTGCAATCTCGTCCGCCGCTTCACGTTCACGTTCCGCACGCATCCGTTCAAAGGTTTTCTCTAGATTTTGTTGTGGCAGGTCGGCACGTTTGATCCGCACATCAATCACTTCCACACCCAGATCAACAGCTTTGGCTTTCGCCGCATCCCTGATCTGGTTCATCAATCCAACCCGGTCCGCAGATAACAGCGCGTCCGAAGTTACATGACCCAGAACCGCACGCAATTCGGCGTTTAGAATGATCTCCAGCCGTACCCGCGCAGAGTTGATCCCGCCAGAGCCGATGGCCTTGCGGAACTTGACCACATCCGCAATCCGCCAACGGGCGAATGCATCAACCTCAAAACGGCGGTTATCTTTCATCGTCACCTCTAAGGGGTGCGAATCCAGTGGTAGAATACGGTCATCGTATTTCACGATCTCGTGCAGGAAAGGTATTTTGAAATACAAACCCGGATCATCGTCAATACCGACAACTTCACCAAACCATAGCTTCAAAGCCTTTTCGCGCTCATCCACGATGTAATAGGAAGACAGGCCGATGAAAACCAGAACAGCCAGTATTGGCATTGCTATTGCTGAAAGTTTCATTAGTTCGCTCCTCCCTTTTTATTCAATTCGTTCAATGGCAAATAAGGTACAACACCCTGCCCGCCTGCAGTTTCGTCAATAATGACCTTGTTCACACGGGCCATAACCCGTTCCATGGTCTCCAGATACAAGCGTTTGCGTGTAACTTCAGGGGCTTTGGCATATTCTTCATAGACGGCGATAAAACGAGAGGCTTCGCCTTCGGCTTCATTCACTGTTTGCGAACGATAACCTTCAGCTTGCTCGATCAACTGTGCCGCTTTACCACGGGCTGCCGCGACCACTTTGTTGGAATAAGCATCCGCTTGTTTTTCCAATGTGTCGCGGGTTTGTTCCGCTGCCTGCACTTCACGAAACGCATCTGCCACTTCGCGTGGCGGATCGGCTTTGTCAAAGTTCACCCGAACAATTGAAACACCTGCTTGATATGTATCTAATGTTTCCTGGATCAAGAATTGCAACTCTGCCGAGATTTCACCCTTACCGGTCGTCAGGATCGGTGTCAGATTGGTACGGGCAACAATTTCGCGCATCACAGACTCGGACACCGCAACAATTGTCTCTTGCGGGTTGGCCAGATTGAACAGGAATTTCTGCGCATCATTGATATTCCAGACAACCTGAAAATCAATATCCACAATATTTTCGTCACCAGTCAGCATTAAGCCTTCATCGCCACGTGCCCCGCCGCCAACACCAATATTTTCAATGTTCTCGCGTGTCACAGGTAGAATTTCTTTGGTCACTAACGGCCAAGGCGCAAAGTTCAGACCCTCGTTGCCGGTTTTGTAATATTTACCCAGAAACAATTCCACAGATTGCTCGGAAGTATCCACGCGGTAAAAAGAGGTGAACACCCACAAAACAAATGCCGCGACCACAAACAGGCCAATGCCACCGGCACCAATACCCGAACCGCCACCGCTTGATGAACCGCCGCCGGACGCGCCGCCTTTTTTGCCGCCCATCAGTAAACGCAACTGCTCTTGGCCTTTGCGGACAATTTCATCTATTTCCGGCATTTCAGGGCGATTATCACCACCCTGCGGGCCATGCCCACCGTTATCGTTACCACCTTGGTCACCACGGTTTCCACCGCCGCCCCACGGGCCTCCGGAATTGTTTCCAGCCATTCTGTTAGAATCCTTTTTCTATATCGTGCGCATTAAGGGGTACTTATCCCCGATTGTCAAAATATCAACCGCCAACAGGCGTCTTCATTGTTACAAGCTCTTCAGCCGCAGTGGGATGTATCGCCATCGTGCGGTCAAAATCTTCCTTGGTAGCCCCCATTTTCAGGGCAACCCCTGCCAATTGAATCATTTCAGCCGCCGCATGTCCGACAATATGGCAGCCCAGCACGATGCGGGTGGCCTTGCTGACGATCAGCTTCATCAGCATCCGTTCGGATTTCCCTGCCAGAATATGGGCCATCGGACGAAACACCGCACGATAAACCTCGATCTCTTCAATGGCCCGTGCGGCTTCCTCGCCCAGACCGACAGTGCCGATCTCGGGTTGGGTAAACACCGCGGTTGCAATCAATTCGTGATCGGGTTGCGTCGGTTTACCATGAAACACCGTATCCACAAAAGCGGCCGCTTCGACAATGGCAACCGGTGTCAGGTTCACCCGATCGGTGACATCGCCCACCGCATAGATCGACGCGATGTTGGTTTGCGAATAGCCATCGACCACAATCTGGCCTTTGCGACCCAGCGTAACACCGGCATTTTCCAGCCCCAGCCCCGCCGTATTGGCCACGCGACCCGTGGCATAAAGCACCTGATCCACCACAATCGTCTTGCCATGGGTATTGGTCACAAGCAGGCCGTCATCGGTTTTCACGATAGACTGCACATCGGTGCCCACATGAATATCCACGCCCTTTTCGCGCATTTCTTCAGCCACAAAGCCCTGCACTTCATTATCAAAGCCGCGCAACACCTGTTCACCGCGATAATACTGCGTCACCTTTGATCCCAGACCGTTCATAATGCAGGCAAATTCGCAGGCGATATAACCGCCGCCCACAACCAGAAACCGTCTGGGCTGTTCTTCAAGATGGAATATCTCGTTCGAGGTAATGACATATTCATGCCCCACGATCTTCGGCACAAACGGCGTGCCACCTGTGGCCACTAGAATGTGCTTGGTGGTAAACGTCTGGCCGGTTGACAATTTCACCGTATGGGCATCCACAATCTCGGCGCGCGCCAGATACATGTCAGCCCCCGCCGCCATCAGGTTCTTGCCATAAATCGCCTCAAGCCGTGCAATTTCGACATCCTTGGCCGCGATCAGTTTGCCCCAGTCAAAACTGGTATCACCCACTGACCAGCCATAACCCTTGGCGTCGTTGAACGCCTCTGCGAAGTTTGACGCATAAACCATCAGTTTTTTTGGTACACAACCACGGATCACACAAGTGCCACCCATGCGGAATTCTTCGGCCAAGCCAACCTTGGCCCCGGTACCGGCCACCAAACGGCCCGCACGCACACCGCCGGAACCGCCACCGATTACAAATAGATCATAGTCAAAAGACATCGATGTCTCCTAAAATTTTAAAAGTTAAATACCCAGAAGCATATTGTCGGCGTCAGTAATATCAATCGTCTCGAACGCAGCCGTTCCAGTGTTGCCGTCACGCACTTCCACGCGACCATCCACATGTCCAATCACAACAGCGTCAGCAATATCCAGAAACAGGCCGGTTTCGACAACACCAGGGATTTGATTTAAAATCAACGACAATGCCTGTGGATCACCAATCCGTTCCAGATGCAAATCCAGAATGTAATGCCCCTCATCCGTAATCAATGCGGTGTCACCGTTCATTCTTTGGGTCACGGTCTGGCCGCCGACATCCAGATCGGCAATCGCTTTCTTGATCATAACCTCGGTCGAGGCCCAACCGAATTGTACGACCTCGACCGGTAATGGAAACCACCCCAGAACATCCACATCCTTGCTTGCATCCGCAATAACCACCATACGGTCGGATGCGGTCGCGACAATTTTTTCCTGCAACAAAGCAGCACCACCACCTTTGATCAGGTTCAATTCCGGATCAAATTCATCGGCCCCGTCAATCGT
>DAOUQS010000340.1 GCA_030625465.1 Amylibacter sp.
CTTTATTTCTACAGGCGGGCGGGCGTTTGATGCGGCGGGCAATGTTTTGTTGTTCTTGCATGGCAGCGGGCAAAGTCATTTAAGCTTTATGTTGCAGGGTCGGTTTTTTGCCAATCGGGGTTGGCAAGTGCTTGTCCCCGACATGCCGGCACACGGGTTGTCTGAAGGTGCTGCCTTGACCAGTATTGAGGATATGGCCGACTGGGTGGCGGAATTGCTGGATGCGGTTGGTGTGCCTTGCGCGACTGTTATCGGGCATTCGCAAGGTGGATTGATCGCGCTGGAACTGGGCGCGCGTTATCCTGATAAGGTTAAGGGTCTGGCGCAAGTGGCAACCGCGCTGGCAATTCCTGTGAATGATGCGCTGTTGGGCATGGCTGAAAATAAAGAGCCTGCGGCGATTGCGGCGATGACTGATTGGGGGCATGGGCGCGACGGGCATATGCATAATCACACGATGCCGGGGCAGGATCATATGAATTTCGGCAAGCGGTTGATGGCGGCGAATAAAAGCGGGGCGTTGTTTGCTGATCTGACGGCTTGTGCGAACTATGCCGGTGGTGCAGAGGCGGCAACGGCGATTAGCTGCCCGTGTCAGGTGGTTTTGGCGGGCAAAGATAAAATGACGCCGGTAAAATTCGGGCTGAAAATGGCGGAAGCGTTGCGGGTGGCCGATCCGGTTATAGTTGCGGGTGCCGGGCATATGTTGCCCTCTGAGCGACCTGTCGAGTTGAACAAGGTATTGCGCCGATTTTTTGAGATGAGCTAAGATATGACTGAATTTAAAAGAATAGCTGTGATTGGCGCGGGCACTATGGGTGCGGGCATTGCAGCCCAAATTGCCAATGCGGGGCATCGGGTTTTGTTGCTGGACCTGCCTGGCGATGATGATGCTTATGCGGTTGTGAAAGCGGCGAAGGAACGGTTGTTGAGATCTGATCCGCCCGCACTGGTAAACAAGAAGCGTGCTGATCTGATCGAGCTGGGTAATATCCGTGATGATTTTGACAAACTGGCCGCATGTGACTGGATTGTGGAAGCAATTGTTGAGCGTCTTAACATTAAGAAAGACCTGTATGCACGCTTAAACACTGTGATTTCAGATGATTGTGTTGTGACGTCGAACACCTCGACTATTCCGATATCGCTGTTGGTCGAAGACATGCCGATCGCGTTTCGCAAGCGGTTTGCGATCACGCATTACTTTAATCCTGTACGCTATATGCGCTTGCTGGAACTGGTGCGCGGGGCCGATACCGATAAGACGGTTATGAACCGTTTGGCGGATTATAATGATACGGTCATGGGCAAGGGTGTTGTGCGGTGCAATGATACGCCCGGATTTCTGGGCAATCGCGTGGGTGTGTTTGCTTTGCAGGTTGGCATGGATGAGGCCCATAAGCTGGGTTTAAGCGTGGAAGAGGCCGATGCGTTGATGGGCCGTCCGATGGGTATTCCTAAAACCGGTGTGTTCGGGCTGTATGATTTGATCGGTGTTGATCTGATGTCGGATGTGGTTGACACGCTGGGTGATATTTTACCCAAGGGTGATGCGTTTCACGCGGTGGGCACCAAGGGTAATCCGGTGATGCCGTTGATCCGCGAGATGGTGGAGGACGGGTTTACCGGCAATAAGGGCAGGGGCGGTTTTTACCGCGTGGTTGACGGGCAGGAAATGGCGGTTGATCTGGCCTCGGGCGATGTACGGTCGTGTGCAACCGCGTTGCCTGTGAAGGCTATAAAAGCGGCAGAGCAACAAGCATTGGGGCAAGAGACCCTGACGGGATTGATTGCCGGAAATGACAGGCAAACCACATTTTGCCGTCGTATGTTAGGCCGTGTTTTTGCTTATGCGGCGGATTTGATCCCTGCGGTGACAAACAGCCCGCAGGATATTGATGACGCGATGAAGCTGGGTTTCAACTGGGTGCGTGGCCCGTTCGAGATGATGGACGCGCTTGGTGTGGATGTGGTGCGGGCTTTGGTAAAAGAGGCAGGCCTGTCTGTGCCGGTGGTGCTTGA
>DAOUQS010000315.1 GCA_030625465.1 Amylibacter sp.
AGTTGTTATGGCCGGATGTTCACATCAGTTGGTCGGTAATGCCGAACCTACATATCAAAGCAATGAAGAGTTTTTCGGGGATTATGAAGAAGACGAAGATGACGAACTTGATTAAGGAATAAACCCCGGCAAACTAGGGAAATGGGAGCGTTCACCGGGGCCGCCAAAGCAAAATTATTTGCGCGGGTTTGCTTTGGGAGTGCTTACAACAGCTTTGTTCGACGTGCTGATGCTTCGTTTGGTTGCGGGTTGTGCTGTACTGCCGATGAAGGTCGGATTGAAAGCGGGCATGCCTATAATAAGGTTTTGCGCAAAGGTTGCGGATGGCGCGATGAAGGTTGCTGCGGTGATTGTGGCGATGATAATCGGTTTCATTTCTTGGGTCCTTTATGTGCGCGGTAGGCGCGCGGTTGAATGTGTACGGTGTGTGATTTGCCGCTGTTAAGATTAACGTATGGCAATAACGATTGCGTGAGTATCCCAAATAAAACCATTTCATTGTTTTGAAAAATCGTGTAATGGCTTTGCTATGTTACCAAAACTTAAATCACTGGCGGTCTTCGCCAAAGTTGCCGAAACCGGGTCATTCTCGGCTGCGGCAAATGTTCTGGGGATTTCCGCCCCGGTTGTCAGTCAACATATATCGCAATTGGAAAAGACGCTTGATACGGCATTGATTTACCGCTCGACACGGTCTTTGATCCTAACTGCCGCGGGTCAAAGGTTGTCGATGCACGCGCAAAATATGCTGGATGCGGCGGAAACCGGGCTTGAGGAACTGGAAACGGTTATGAACAGCCCGTGCGGGAAGCTGTCTATTGCGGTCCCCAGTTTTCTGGCATCACCAAAGTTCACCGCTATATTCGCAGAATTTATGGATAAATACCCCGATATAGAGCTGGAAATTTCATATTCGATAGATCGCCATAACCTAAACGAAAGCGGCTATGATCTGGCAATACAGGCCGGTGATCTGTCGGACAGCAATTTTATGGTGCGTAAATTAACCGAAGGATATGGGTGCCTGTATGCCGCGCCCGATTTAATCGAAAAATACGGGATGGTGAAGGTGCCACAGGATATGTTCGATCTGGATTATCCGTTCATTTGTGAAATAGGCTGGACCGATATGGTTTTGCATAAAACCGATGGCAGCGGCGAGACGTTCAAAGGCCAAGTCAGAAATAGCCGGTTCTGGTGTGACAATGGCGAGGCGAAAAAGCAAATGGCACTTTTGGGCCGGGGGCTGACGTGGTTGCCGGAAATGTATGTGGAACAGGAATTACTGACCGGAAAGCTGGTGCGGGTCTTGCCGAACTGGACCAGTGAATTGATAGGTGTGTATGCGGTTTGGCCCAGAAATGCCGGCAGTCGTAGCCTGACACGGTTGTTTTTGAACTTTCTAGGCGAGACGCTTTTGGCCAAAGGGAAAACCAGTATCAAGGCTGCATAGGTTAATTATTGGAAGCGATGCGTTATAGCCCTTCTCATTCCTGTTATTAACCCTTATTTATTATGGAACCGAGACGAAACCGAAGGTTTTACGATGATCATTCCTGGTAGTCCTGAAATGAAATCACAATTGGAATCCGCTTTTGATCTGGAGCCGTCTTTGGCTTTGGTTAAGGAAACCCAAGCCATCTATGACCGTGTTGACCGTGTGATCCCCGAGGCCGACTGGGCGCGTCATGCGCCCTATGTTCTGGCGATCAACAAGTTGAAACGTGAAAAAGACGCGGTAATCCTTGCGCATAATTATATGACGCCTGATATTTTTCACGGTGTAGCGGATATTGTCGGTGACAGTCTGCAATTGGCGATCGAGGCCACCCAAGTGCGCCAAAGCGTTATTGTGCAGTGCGGTGTGCATTTCATGGCGGAAACATCCAAGCTGTTGTCGCCTGAAAAGACTGTGCTGATCCCCGATAGCCGTGCGGGTTGTTCACTGGCGGAAAGCATTACCGCCAAGGATATTGAAAAGATGCGCCGCGATAATCCCGGTGCGCCTGTCGTATCCTATGTGAATACCACGGCCGAGGTGAAAGCCGCGTCTGACATATGTTGCACATCGGGCAATGCGGTCGAGATTATTGATGCGATGGACAGTGATGTGGTGATCATGACCCCAGACGGGCATCTGGCGCAAAACGTGGCCAAGCAAACTAAGAAAAAAATCATCTATTGGGAAGGTGCCTGTGAGGTGCATGTGGAGTTCAAGGCGGATGAGCTGCGCG
>DAOUQS010000094.1 GCA_030625465.1 Amylibacter sp.
GACGCACCATATTCATCCCAACCGTACCAATCCAGCGTGTCATAAGTCACCGTTGCCATCGGGCGCATAGCCGGAAAGCTTGACCACATCCGGTCCCCGGTGCTGAGATGTGTGCCATGCAGGGCGCGGGTTTTACCCGAATAGAACTTCTCGTTCAGATCATGCGCGTTCCACAGGTTCAGATCACCCACTTGCGGGCCATCTATACCGACAATGCGAAAGAAATGCCCCTTTGGCACATGAAAACAGCCACCTTCGCGCGGTGGCACAATCACCGTATCAATCAAATTCAGGGTCTTACGCGCCGCTGCATAAAGCGCCATATCGGGTTGGGGCAGCGTATCGACCGGATAACACACGGTTGGTGCGATTTTGCGCAAGGCGTCGGCATTCACGGGGGCGGCATTTTGCGGTTTATATTTCATCCGGCCAGCTTTGGCAGATTCCCCGTATGGGTCAAGCGCATTGCGGTCGGGTCTCACACAGACATACCCGTATTTGCGCAAAATCGGCATGGGGCTGGCGGCCCTGACCGCCGCGAACGCAACGACATACCTTGAAAAGATAACCATCAACATAACTATACGTAATAGGGTACATAACAATAATTTTATGGTAATAAATTTACATGGCTGAATTATATATATCCGAGCTAAAATACCTGGGCCCTCCGTCGCAGGATTTTATCGAGATTGCAGTAACCAAAGACACTGATGTTTCCAACATTCAGGTTGTGGTCTACAACGCAGACGGCACCATCAGATCAGTCAATTCACTAGGCTCTGTCGTCAGTACGCTGGATGGAAAAGACGTATACGTCATAGATCTGGGCACCTCCGCCACCTTTAACGGCCTTGGCAAAGGCAATGCCGTTGCCCTTGTTGACGACGGTGCTGTCACCAGTTTTGTCTCATTCAACGACAGGCCGCCCGTCACGGCAACCGAAGGCCCGGCCAGTGGGTTGACCTCGACCCAGATCGGACAGGCCGGAGCCAACGAATCTTTGGAAACAAATGATGGCGGGGCTTCTTATTTCACGCAGATAAACCCGAACAGCGGCATAATTCCATGCTTTACGCCGGGCACCTATATTGCCACCCCCACAGGTGACCGACTGGTTGAGGAACTGGCCGCAGGTGATCTGGTCATAACCCGCGACCACGGATTACAGGCCATTCGCTGGGTCGGGCGCAAAGATATTTCGGGTGCCAGACTTCATTCCAATCCGCAGATACATCCGATTGAAATTAAAAAAGATGCCCTGGGGCCGGAACACCCATGCCGTGACATGATGGTATCGCCGCAACACCGGATTGTTATCGATGATATTCAGGCCAGTAAAATGTACGGCAGCAGGCAAGTGCTGGTTCCTGCAAAATCCCTGACACCGAATTCGGGAATTACCGTCGCAAACATCAAACAGACAACATATATCCATATACTTTTCGACCACCACGAAATCATCTTTGCCAATGGTATTGCCACCGAAAGCTTTCATCCCAACAAGATGATTGTGAACGGGTTGGAGCGCGCTATCCAGGAAGAGATTTACCAGATTTTTCCGAATTTGCGCACAAGTACCACCGCAGGCTACGGCCCAACGGCCCTACCGGCACTAAGTGTCACCGAAGGGCAGCTGTTGGCGCAAACCATTTGGGATAACAGCCAAGCCGACTATCACCTGGCCTGATAAAAAAAGGGGCCGATAAAGCCCCTTTATATAGTGCGTCAGAAAACACAGATCACATCGTGCGTTCAACCATCTTCTTTTTGATCTCGGCAATGGCCAGCGCAGGGTTCAGCCCTTTAGGGCAGGTTTTGGCGCAGTTCATAATCGTGTGGCAACGGTACAGCTTGAACGGGTCTTGCAATTCGTCCAAACGCTCGCCCGTGGCCTCGTCACGGCTGTCGATAATCCAGCGATAAGCGTGCAGAAGTGCCGCAGGGCCAAGGTAGCGATCACTGTTCCACCAATAAGACGGACAGGATGTGGAACAACAGGCACACATCACGCATTCGTACAGGCCATCCAGCTTTTTGCGGTCATCAATTGATTGACGCCACTCTTTTGCAGGCTTGTTGGTTTTGGTTTCCAGCCACGGCATAATAGACGCATGCTGGGCATAGAAATGCGTCAGATCAGGGATCAGATCCTTGACCACAGGCATATGTGGCAGCGGATAAATCTTCACATCACCCGAGACCTCGTCCATGCCGTAGATACAGGCCAGCGTGTTGATACCGTCAATATTCATCGCACAAGAACCGCAAATACCTTCGCGGCACGAACGGCGGAATGTCAGGGTCGGGTCAATTTCGTTTTTGATCTTGATCAGCGCGTCCAGCATCATCGGGCCGCAACTGTCCATATCCACAAAATAGGTGTCCACACGCGGATTTTCACCGCTGTCGGGATCATAGCGATAGATGCTGAACTTCCGCAAATTCGTCGCCCCTTCGGGCTTGGGCCAGGTCTTGCCCATTGTCATACGACTGTTTTTTGGAAGGGTTAATTCTACCATTATATTCGTCCTTTGCCTTTTGCCGTTACAATCTTAACGGTTCGGTCGGTTTTTCGCCGGATTTGGCGACAACACATGTTTCATATACCTCTGCGGGATCGCGGCCTTTTAGATAATCCGCAGATAATCCAATGCCGATACCCCCATGCACACGGGTGCGGGTGCGGGTGCCGGTTCCGACACCGATACCGACGCGCACATCAGGCTTTACCGCCGAACGCGCCCGATAGCTGCATTCCGCCATCGCCTGTTCCACGGACACAGGTTGTGGGTCGGCACAGGCGGTCAAGCCTGTTACAGACGCCAAAACCAGATATGTCACGTGGGAAATCCGCATCAATATACCCGCTTTTTCGGTGCGATTTTCTTTAGATCAATGCCACCGTCTTTTTGTGCTGTCAGTGGCTTCAGATGCACGTCGCGGTAGGTCAGTTTCACCTTATGCCCGTCAACCCAAGACAAGCTGTGCTTGCGCCAGTTCTTGTCGTCACGATCCGGATAATCCTCATGCGCGTGTGCGCCACGGCTTTCCTTGCGCGCTTCGGCGGCAGTGATTGTCGCCATCGCATTTGGCATCAGGTTGGCCAGTTCCAGCGTTTCCATCAGATCGGAATTCCAGATCAGGCTGCGGTCGGTGGTTTTCAGATCGCCCATCTTCTTGGCGACTTTCTGCATTTTTTTGCAGCCCTCGGCCAAGCTTTTGTCGGTCCGGAACACGGCTGCATCTTCTTGCATGGTTTTTTGCATCTCAAGGCGCAGATCAGCGGTTGAAATGCCACCGTTTGCATGACGGACACCGTCAAACCGTGCCATAGAGGCATCAACCGATTTCTCGTTCAGAACCTCGTTCGGGGTTTTCGGATCAACGATTTCACCGGCACGAATGGCCGCCGCACGGCCAAACACCACCAGATCAATCAGACTGTTGGAACCCAAACGGTTCGCCCCGTGAACAGATGCACAACCCGCTTCACCAATGGCCATCAGGCCCGGCACTGTGCGGTCATGGTCTGTGGCGGTCGGGTTTAACACCTCGCCCAGATAGTTCGTGGGAATACCGCCCATGTTATAATGCACGGTCGGCAAAACAGGGATTGGCTCTTTCGTCAGGTCAACACCTGCAAAAATGCGCGCACTTTCGGAAATGCCGGGCAAGCGCAAATCAAGCGTTTCAGGCGGCAGATGGTTCAGGTGCAAATGGATGTGATCCTTGTTAGGCCCCACCCCGCGCCCTTCGCGGATTTCCATCGTCATGCAGCGCGATACCACATCGCGTGACGCCAAATCCTTATAAGTCGGTGCATACCGCTCCATAAAGCGTTCACCTTCCGAGTTGGTCAGATAGCCGCCTTCGCCGCGCGCACCTTCCGTGATCAGGCAACCTGATCCGTAAATACCCGTGGGGTGGAACTGCACAAACTCCATATCCTGCAACGGCAGGCCGGCACGTGCCACCATACCGCCACCGTCACCGGTACAGGTGTGGGCAGATGTGGCACTGAAGAACGCACGGCCATAGCCACCCGTCGCCAGCACAACCATTTTGGCGTTGAAGCGGTGAATAGTACCGTCATCCAGTTTCCACGCAATGATACCCTGACAACGGCCATCTTCGGTCATAATCAGGTCAGTGGCGAAATACTCGATATAAAACTCGGCGTTATGCTTCAGGGACTGGCCGTAAAGCGTGTGCAGGATCGCGTGACCGGTACGGTCGGCGGCGGCACAGGTGCGTTGCACCGGCGGGCCTTCGCCAAATTCGGTGGTGTGACCGCCGAAAGGTCGCTGATAGATCTTGCCCTCTTCAGTACGCGAGAACGGCACACCGTAGTGATCCAGCTCGTAAACCGCTTTGGGGGCTTCGCGCACCAGATACTCCATCGCATCCATGTCGCCCAGCCAGTCAGAGCCTTTGACGGTGTCATACATATGCCACTGCCAATGATCCGGCCCCATGTTTTTCAAACTGGCCGCAATACCGCCCTGGGCTGCAACCGTGTGGGAACGTGTCGGGAATACTTTGGTGATACAGGCAGTTTTCAACCCCTGTTCGGCCATGCCCAATGTGGCACGCAGCCCGGCACCGCCGGCCCCCACCACAATAACATCATATTCATGATCGATATATTCGTAAGCAGTCATATTCAATGTCTCCGATCAAGCGCCAAAGGCGATTTTGGCAACCGCAAATGCGCCCGCGAACCCCATGCCCCAGCATGCGAGTTTTGTTGAAACCAGCAAAACAACCAATGTGCCCTTGCCGTGTACATAGTCCACGATCACTTCTTGCAAGCCACCCGCAAGGTGGATGAAAGCGATCATGATGAAAAGAATGGTGGTAATAGCCGTGAACGGGCTTTGGAACGCGGCCAGCACATCGGCATGTGTGGCACCGATCAACGGGGCCACTTTCCAGATGAAACACAAGGTCAGCGGGATTAGTGCGACCGCGGTCAAGCGACCGATCCACCATTCGTGCGTGCCCTCTTTGGCTGTTCCCAGCCCCTTAACGCGGCCCATATCGGTTTTATAAGTCATGCGCTTTGCCCCTTAAAATGCTGACAAGCAAAAGATGCTTGCCGCGGTTAATGCCAGACTTAAAACGATGATCGCCTTGCCCCAGAAATCCACCGACTTGATGTCATAACCGACACCGAAATCCATCACCAGATGGCGAACACCGCCCAGAAAGTGAAACCACAAGGCCCAAAGTGATCCGAACAGTATCAGCAAACCGAACCATGAGGTCAGCAAGCCGTTGACCAAATCAAAATACGCGGCAGACGTTGCGGCCGCCAGCAACCACCACACAATCAATACCGCCGCCAGCGACATCGCAATGCCCGTGACACGGTTGATGATCGACGTAATGGAATTGATCTGCGGGCGATAAATACTAATATGGGGTGATAACGGACGCTTGTCCCTGTTCACATCAGCCATGGATATCCCTTTCGTTGGCTTTGAAAGCTATGGGCGTAGTATACTAAAGTATTCTGGAAGTCACAGGGGACTCGCACGATTTTTGGGGTTTTTGGCCTATAAATTGCCGCAGTTAGGCAGTTTTTGGCGCTTGTGATCACAAATCACCCAGCACTAAATCCCGAGAATACTTTTCATCCACGTCCTTCACCACGGCCTGACCACAACGCATCGAGCCACGCGCGGCGTCATATGCATAATTTGAACTACCGTGCAGTTCCCACCCCTTGGAAAGGGCAGCGGTCACTTTATGGCAATAATCCTTCGTGTCATCGCCTGTTATTAAACGGTATACTTTCATGCGTAACTCCCTGAAAATGCATTATGTCCTAACCATAGATGAATACCAGCAATCACAGCAAAGACCACCGCTGAAACCGCAATATCCCGAAATACATCTATCCAGCCTTGCGATTCGCAATTGCTGCGGCCATGTCCAGCAACGCGCGCGCACTATCCGCGTGCAAAGCTTCCACAAGTTCGCCGTCCAGCGTTGCAACCCCGATGCCTTGGGCCTCTGCCGCCTCATAGGCTTGAATTTGCCGCTTCGCCAATGCAATCTCTGCGGGTTTCGGCCCGAAAGCTGCGTGTGCCGGGGCGATCTGTGCCGGATGGATCAATGATTTGCCGTCAAAGCCCAACCGCCGGCCTTGTGCGCAATTATCAATGAAACCCTGCGCATCCTTGAACTGTTTGTAGACCCCGTCAATACAGACCAACCCGAATGCCCGCGCCGCGATCAGGCACAAACCGTAACTGGTCAGCAACGCATCCTGTCCGGTTGATTCCCCCGCACGCAAATCTTTCAGCAAGTCATTCGGCCCCACGATCAGACCCGCAAGCCTGTCGGACGCCGCGCAAATCTCGCGTAAATTCATCACGCCCACGGCGGTTTCGATCATGATCCAGATGCGGGTGTCTTTGGCATTTGGTTCCGCATCCAGTATCCGCTGGGCCGCTTGCACATCGGCCGCACATCCAACCTTGGGAACAACAATTGCAGCCACACTTGACTTTGCTAAGACGCTGATATCGCTTTGGAAATAGTTCGTTTCAATGCTATTAACCCGCACCATACACAACGGGGCCGCAAAGCCGCCATCGGCCAATGTGCTGACAGCAGCGGCCCGTGCCTCTGCCTTGCGATCAGGCGCAATCGAATCTTCCAGATCCAGAATAATCCCGTCACATTCCAAAGTCTTGGACTTTGCGACAGCACGCGCATTCAGCGCAGGCACAAACAGCAGCGAACGGATCGGGGTCATTCTATCAACCTTTTAAAACCTGTCCTTACATCGACAAATTAGCACCGGATTGCAACACCGCGCGCACGACCCGTTAACCCGATGTTACCAATTGCTGCCGGATCATCTGGCAATAAACAGCTGATTGGAAAGGTTTGAAATGCCGGAATATACACATAAAATGTTGCTTGCTTTATCTGTCGGAATTGTCGGGATCACATTTGCAATGGATGCGGCATCGGCCAATCCTGCGAATTGCGCCAAACGCCCGGTAATGGTCGAGAAACTAAACGAACGTTTCGGCGAAAGCCCCCAAAGTACCGGATTGACGCCGAGCGGCCAAATCATCGAGGTTTTCGCCCATCCCGGCACCGGAACCTGGACAATTTTGCTGACGCTGCCCGACGGCACCAGTTGCATGATGGCATCGGGACAGGCCTATGAACGCCTGAACAAGCCTGCCGGACACGCCACTTAGGCCCGCAAAACGTCGCGTTTGTCACAATATCCAACAATGTGCCTTGCCCTTAGCGTGTAGAAACGCTACGAAAATTGCGAGAAAACCCATAGGAGAGATGGACATGGCAAGAGCCAAAATCGCACTGATCGGATCAGGAATGATCGGCGGAACACTCGCACATTTGGCAGCTTTGAAAGAGCTGGGCGATATTGTTCTGTTTGATATTGCAGACGGTATTCCACAAGGCAAAGCACTGGACATTTC
>DAOUQS010000414.1 GCA_030625465.1 Amylibacter sp.
GCAAATGATGTTGTTCCACATGATCTGTATTCTTTTTCATCTAGTGACGAGGCTAAAAAACTGGTTGCGGACATCATGTCTACCGTTGGGCTGGCGCCACGGTTTACGGTTTATTCCGCAAACGTTCCCAATGCAGCGGCAGTGATTAAAGATGGCAAGCGGTTGATACTTTACAGTGAAAGCTGGATGCAAAACACGGTTGCCAATCATCGCTGGGCCGCCGTTGCTCTGTTGGGCCACGAGATTGCGCATCACCTGAACGGTCATACCCTTGGGGTGGGCGGCAGCCGACCATCTACCGAATTAGAGGCCGACAAGTTCGCCGGTTTTGCAGTGGGGAAACTGGGTGGTACGCTGCAAGATGCGCAATGGCTTTTCCAGCAAATGCAAAGTGCCGGCAGCGAAACACACCCACCCAAAAGCGCGCGTCTTGAAGCCGTTGCCGTTGGATGGAGGGATGCGACCGTAGGCACTACGGTTGTGGCAACCGCACCGCCCCCGACAACTGCGCCGCCACCATCCACCAAGAATTATGGTAAGTGGCTTGTGATTGCCGGCTCTTATCCGCATGGATCAGTTGCCAATGCAAACAAACGCTTAAGGCAGCTGCAAGGACAGGGTCTGAATGTTGAAATCATCGACTCGGATAATTTTTCCAACCTGCGTAACGGCCTGTTTGTAATTGTTATTCGCACCAACAACAAAACATCGGCGTTGCGTGAACTTACGGGGATGCAAGCGTATGTTTCGGATGCATATATTAAACAGGGTAGCTAGTTTTGGCTTTGCCTATCTTTTATCGGTAAATGCGGCACTTGCTTTAGACATTGTCAGCAGAAGCGCGTGGGGTGCAAACCCGCCGGTGTTCGGGATGTCGGAACAGACCCCCAAACGCATTACCATCCATCATACCGGCACACGCCAACGCGCCGAAAAACCAATCACATCCAAGCTTAAATCGCTTCAAAATTTTTCACAAAGCAATGCCAAACTGGCAGATGGTCGCAGCAAGAAAGCATGGTCGGATGTTCCGTATCATTTCTATATTGATGCGGTTGGTGTCATCGCAGAAGGGCGCGCGGTTGGTTTTATGGGTGACACAAATACAAATTATGACCCGATGGGACATATCTCTGTCGTTCTGGAAGGGAATTTCGACATAGAAACACCATCTGCCAAGCAGTTAGCTGCATTGGTTGAACTGCTTCGGTTTATATCTGCGAAACACGCTATAGA
>DAOUQS010000374.1 GCA_030625465.1 Amylibacter sp.
GACCCGATGAAGTCAAAACATCTGGACAAGGCCCTGAACCAGTTCGCAGAAGAGGGTGCGGCCAAACTGTTCAAACCGATGATCGGCGCGGGCTGGATTGTTGGCGTTGTCGGCAGCCTGCAATTTGATGTGCTGGCGTCACGGATTGAACTGGAATACGGCATTCCCGTGCGCTTTGAACAGACCCAGTTCACCTCTGCCCGCTGGCTGTCCGGGCCAGAGGATAAGGTGGATGCGTTCATCAACACCAACAAGGGGCATATGGCAACAGATCACGATGGTGATCCGGTTTATATGACGCGATTACAATGGGATATAGACCGTGTGGAACGGGATTTTCCGGAATTGTCTTTGACCGCAACGAAGGAAATTATGGTTTAAGAGGCGATTTCCCGATCGCCCTTGAACCAGTCCCGGCTGTCTTTCACATCGAAACAGATCGAGATTAAATTGACCACGAACAACACCATCAGATAATCAGCAAACACTGATCCCGCCGCTATATCCACGGCCAGCAAGACCAGAAGCGGGATCCACAGCACAACGTGCGATAGGGCCATGGCTTTGGAAAAACCGCGCTCAACAAACATCAACACCATGTTGGGTATCATCCCGCCAATGGCCAGAACCGGGATCAGGTAGCTGCCGGGTTCTGTGATCAGCACAATCGTGGCCATGTTTACCGGTACAAGGATCAGGCCGACCCAAAGCTGCACCCATAGGGACAGCGAGCGAAAGCTAGCCCAAATATCCACTAAAACCGATTTCATAATAGATCCCCTGCATTCATTCTAATCATAGGTATAAATACGCAGAAAAAGGCGGATTTATGCGTAAATACATCATGTTCCACCAAAAAACACCAGAAACATTGACTCTTTTTTAATTTCGTCTAAACGATTTCCCATATGAACGACAGCACTTCGGCTGTCAGGCCGCGTCTGAACACTGCGGCACCTACTAACGCCGTAACAACGCGAGATTTATGACAAAATTTACCGATCTGGGTCTTAACCCAAAAGTTCTAAAAGCCGTCAACGACGTCGGCTATGAAACCCCCACCCCTATTCAGGCTGCCGCGATTCCACATGCGCTTGCGGGCCGTGATGTTCTGGGCATTGCCCAAACAGGCACAGGGAAAACTGCAAGCTTTACCTTGCCGATGGTGCATAAACTGGCGCGTGGACGTGCCCGTGCGCGGATGCCGCGTTCGCTTGTGTTATGCCCGACACGCGAATTGGCCGCACAAGTGGCGGAAAACTTCGAGCTATATGCCAAGTATTGCAAACTGGACATGGCGCTACTAATCGGCGGCGTATCGTTCAAGGATCAAGACCGGCTGATTGACCGTGGTGTTGACGTTCTGATCGCCACGCCGGGTCGTTTGCTGGATCATTTTGAACGTGGCAAACTGCTGCTGACAGGCATCGAGATCATGGTGGTCGATGAAGCTGACCGGATGCTGGACATGGGCTTTATCCCCGATATCGAACGCATCTTCAAGCTGACACCGTTCACCCGTCAAACCCTGTTCTTCTCGGCCACAATGGCCCCTGAGATCACGCGGATCACGCAAGAGTTTTTGTCGAACCCCGAACGTGTGGAAGTGGCACGCCAAGCCACCGCCTCGGAGACTATTGAACAAAAAGTTGTGTGTTTTAAGGCCCCTAACCGCAAGGTAGAAGCCAAGGCAAAACGCGATATGCT
>DAOUQS010000093.1 GCA_030625465.1 Amylibacter sp.
GCCACCCCGTTAAAGCTTTTTTGCCCATGGGTTTCAATGGCATAGCCCAGATTTTCGATCTCTTCACGTGGAAAGTTTTCATCCACGGACTTAACTTCCTGCAACAGGGCCACATCGGGGGCGGCCTGTTCCAGCCAAGCCAAAAGTGCCGGCAAACGGGCTTTGATCCCGTTGATATTAAACGATGCTATTTTCATAATTTCCCCAAGATCACATCGAAAAGCTGACACCGCAGCCGCAGCTGGACGAAGCATTGGGGTTCTCGATCACAAAACGCGCGCCGATCAGTTCTTGGCTGAAATCGATCACCGCATCCGCTAAAAATGGCAACGATACGCTGTCGACCAGCACTTTTTGGCCGTCTTTTTCCAACACCAGATCATCGGCATCGACCGCATCCTCCAGTTTGATCTCATACTGGAATCCGGAACAACCGCCGCCCTCGACCGCTATGCGCAGGGCTTTTGTGCCGCCTTCGGCGTTAATCTCGGCCAGACGCGCAAACGCGCGGTCAGTGACTTTGGGTGGTAAGCTAAGCTGCATCTTTCACGCGGCCTTCTATTGGGATATGTGTTACGCTAAATATAGGCGCGGATGCCGCCCGCCACAAGACGAAGGTTATCACGAATGCTTGCAACTTACGCATGTGACACAGGTTCCAGCCGCGGACGGCTTCACCCCGAAGCCGAATCCGAACACCGATCACCATTTCAGCGCGACCGCGACCGCATCATCCACGCGACCGCATTTCGCCGCTTGATGCACAAAACCCAAGTGTTCGTTGCCCACGAAGGCGGCTTGTTTCGTACCCGCCTGACCCACACAATCGAGGTGGGGCAAGTGGCGCGCACAATCGCATCCATATTGGGCCTGAACATCGAACTAACCGAGGCCGTCGCCCTTGCCCATGATCTGGGCCATACCCCTTTTGGTCACAATGGCGAAGATACGCTTAGCGATTGCATGACCCCCTACGGCGGTTTCGACCACAACGCGCAGGCATTGAAAATCGTTACAAACCTGGAACGGCATTATGCTGATTTTGACGGGCTGAACCTGACATGGGAAACGCTGGAAGCCATTGCAAAACACAACGGCCCGGTGTCGGGCGACCTGCCTTTTGCGCTGGCGGATTACAACAAGCTGCACGATCTGGAACTGCACACCCATGCCAGCGCCGAAGCACAAGCCGCCGCTATCGCCGACGACATCGCCTATAACAATCACGATCTGGATGACGGGTTGCGCGCGGGCCTGTTCAGCGTCGATGATATCATCCAGCTGCCGGTAATTGGCGCTTGTTTTCAAGAGGTTGACGAAAAATATCCGCACCTTGATCCCGACCGGCGACGGCATGAGGCTTTGCGCCGGGTCTTTGGCATCATGGTGCAGGACGCCACCGCCCAAAGTCAGACCCGCATTGCGGCCCTTGCCCCGCAATCAGCGCAGGATATCCGCAATCACACGGCCCCCGTAGTGCAGTTTTCCGATGCTCTTTTCGCCGATTTAAAAGAAATCCGCGCCTTCCTGTTTACCCGCATGTACCGCCATCCGACCGTGAACGAAATGCGCCTGCGCACCGGCAAAGTTGTGCGCAATCTGTTCGACACATACATGGCAAGCCCTGGCTTACTGCCTGACCACAGGAAGCCCGCGACCACAGGCAAAATAGCCAATGCCCGTGCCATCGCCGATTATATCGCAGGCATGACCGACCAGTTTGCCTTTCAAGAACATGCAAAACACTGCGCCTAAGGGCGTTATAACCACTGGAGTGCCGTAAAAGTTTATGTTACTTCCGCGCGACACCTAACTGGAACCGAATTCATGAACCTGTTCGCCGACATACACAGCCTTGTTATAGATGCACTTACGCAAATGCAGTCCGAAGGCACCCTGCCCGCTGATCTGGATTTCGCCAATGTCACGGTCGAGCCACCACGCGATGCTCTGCATGGCGACATGGCCACCAATGCCGCGATGGTTCTGGCCAAAGCCGCACGCATGAAACCGCGCGATATTGCCGATACTTTGGCGATCAAACTGGCCGCCGATGACCGCATAACATCCGCAGATGTCGCAGGCCCCGGCTTTTTGAACCTGCGTCTTGCACCTGATGTATGGCTGTCGGTTATTCCGGACGCGATAAAAACCGGCAATGATTTTGGCCGTTCCACCATGGGTGGCGGCAAAAAAGTCAACGTCGAATATGTATCCGCCAACCCCACCGGCCCCTTGCACGTCGGCCACACACGCGGGGCGGTTTTCGGCGATGCGCTGGCCAGCCTGCTGGATTTTGCCGGCTATAACGTGACCCGCGAATATTACATCAATGATGGTGGCGCACAGGTCGATGTTCTGGCCCGTTCAGCCTATCTGCGCTACCTTGAGGCTAACGGCCAAGAAGTGCAGTTCGTCGACGGCACCTACCCCGGTGATTATCTGGTCGAAGTCGGCGAAGATCTGAAAGCCAAATACGGCGACAGCCTTGTCGGCAAGCCCGAAAGCGAATGGCTGGCAGACCTGCGTGAATTTTCCACCGCAGCCATGATGGATCTGGTCCGCAAGGATCTGGCCTCTATTGGCGTCAAAATGGATGTGTTCTTTTCCGAAAAATCACTTTACGGCACTGGCCTGATCGAAACCGCACTGGATAATCTGGACGCCAAAGGCCTGATCTACCAAGGCACGCTGGAACCACCCAAAGGCAAGCTGCCCGACGATTGGGAGCCGCGCGAACAAACCTTGTTCAAATCCACCGAACACGGCGACGATGTGGATCGTCCGGTGAAAAAATCAGACGGCGCATGGACCTATTTCGCCCCCGACATCGCCTATCACTACGACAAAATCGAACGTGGCTTTGACGAATTGATCGACATTTTAGGCGCCGATCACGGCGGTTATGTCAAGCGGATGAAAGCCGCCGTTTCGGCCCTGTCTGACGGCAAGGTGCCGCTGGACATCAAGCTGACCCAACTGGTGCGCCTTTATAAAAACGGCGAGCCGTTCAAGATGTCAAAACGCGCGGGCACATTCATCACCCTGCACGATCTGGTTAAACTGGTTGGCGCGGACGTGACCCGTTTCGTGATGCTGACCCGCAAAAATGACGCGCCTCTGGACTTTGATTTTGACAAGGTTCTGGACCAGTCAAAAGACAATCCGGTGTTCTATGTGCAATACGCCTACGCGCGGATCAATTCGGTGCTGCGCAAAGCCAACGAGGCCGGTATCGATGTCAGTGAAACGGCACTTATCGCGTCGGACACCAGTAATCTGGGCCATGACGCAGAACTTGCCGTAGCGCGTAAAATCGCCGAATGGCCGCGCCTTCTGGAACTGGCAGCCAAGCATAATGAACCGCACCGGATCGCATTCTATCTGTATGAACTGGCCTCTGAATTCCATTCTTTATGGAATCGTGGCAAAGACGATCCCGACTTGCGCTTCTTGCAAGACGATAAAATTGCCGTTTCGCAAGCAAAAATCAGTCTTATTCGTGCCGTAAGCGTTGTTATTTCCGCAGGACTTGGTATTTTAGGCGTAACGCCGATGGAAGAAATGCGATAATTTAAGCAAAAACAGCATATTTCGGGGTTGGAGCAGGCAAATACACAATATAGTGTATATAAAAAGAGGCAGTACCCGATGTCCGAATATGAAGAACAGTATAATGAAGCCGATTATGTCGCCCCGTTAGGCTTGGTGCGTCTTGCAATAAGCTGGATAGGTGCGGTTGCATCCATCGCCTTGATTGTCGGGCTGGTCTACTGGGTGTTCCAGTTGGGCACACGCAATCCAAACGAAATCCCGATCATTCGCGCCATGGAAGGCCCGGCCAGAACCCAGCCGGAAAACCCCGGCGGCAGCCAGGCAAACCACCAAGGGCTGGCAGTAAATGCCGTACAATCGGATGGCACCGCCGAAAAATCCGCGGAAACCGTTGTTTTGGCCCCGCAGCAACCGGGACTGGCCGCAGAAGATCTTGCACAAAAGACATTGGCGCAAATACAACCGATGATGCGACCGGCAAAAGTCAAAGCAGCACCCGAAAAGACGCCACAACAAAATGTGGAAGACGCCATTATCGCGGCGGTCAAAGAGCAGCCGAAACCAACCATTCAGGATCCGACACTGGAAGTTGAAAGTATCGTCATTTCGACACAAAGCATTGTTATTTCGGCCAGCAAATATGCGCCATTGCAATCCGCTATCCCACAAAACCGCCCCGAAGGTTTACTTGCGCGCATCACTTCTGCTACGGCCGTTGCATCGCGTCCCGAAGCGACCTCATCCATACCGGTCGGTACCCGTCTTGTGCAGCTTGGCGCATATGACAGCGCTGAAATAGCCACCAAGGAATGGGGCAAACTTATCGGCAAACACGGCGATCTGCTGGCCGATAAAAAGCAACTTATTCAGGTTGCCACATCCGGCGGGCGGGAGTTTTATCGCCTGCGCGCCGTGGGGTTTGACGCGGCAGAAGACAGCCGGAACCTGTGTGCTGCCCTTTTGGCACGCGGCACGCCGTGCATTCCCGTTACCGCGCGATGACAAAACCTGCTGCCTGTATCTTCGGGTGTGCAGGCCCGCGTTTATCAGCAGCTGAAAAGCAGTTTTTCAAATCATCCGACCCATGGGGTTTTATCCTGTTTGCGCGCAACATTTCAGATGCCGCCCAAGTGCGTGCGCTTACATCTGAAATCCGCGATACTGTCGGGCACAACGCCCCTGTATTAATCGACCAGGAAGGTGGCCGCGTGCAACGTCTGCGCGCACCCGAATGGTCGGAATGGTTGCCACCGATGGAACATGCCTTGCGCAACCCTGACAGCGGCTCTATCGCACTGCGCTACCGCATTATCGCGGCCGAACTTCATGCCTTGGGCATAGACGTGAATTGCGCGCCCATGCTGGACATTGCCACGCCTGACAGCCACGAGATTATCAAAAACCGCTGTTTTGGTCGTGATGCCGGAACCGTGGCCGAAATGGGCCGTGCTGCGGCCAACGGCCTGCTTGCCGGCGGGGTATTACCGATTATCAAACACATTCCGGGCCATGGCCGCGCCAATATGGACAGCCACTTTGACCTGCCGGTTCTGGACACCCCGCTGACAACATTGAAATCCAGTGATTTCATCCCGTTCACCCAGCTGTCCGACCTGCCAATGGCCATGACCGCCCATATTATATATACCGATATTGACCCCGATAATTGCGCCACTCAATCAACCGCAGTGATCAATAGTATCCGCAATGATATCGGGTTTGACGGCTTGATTATGACCGATGATCTATCGATGAAAGCGCTTAAGGGCAGCTTTGCAGACCGCACCAACGCCTCATTTAGCGCGGGTTGCGATGTGGTTTTGCACTGCAACGGGGTGATGGACGAGATGCTGCAAATCGCCGACGCCACCCCTAAGCTGTCGGGCAAGGCCCTGACCCGTGCGGATGCGGCCCTGAATATGCGCAAAACACCGGAACCGTTCGATATAAATGCTGCAAAATCCGCGTTCAGCCAAATGATGGGCAGGGCCGCATAATGACGGAACCAACCCCCGAAGACATCGCGGAATTTGAACAAACGACCGAACAACGCATCGCATCGGAAGCTTTACTGGTTGATGTCGACGGCTTTGAAGGCCCGCTGGATATCCTGCTGACATTGGCGCGCACCCAAAAGGTGGACCTGCGCAAAATTTCGGTGTTGGCACTGGCAGAACAATATTTGAAATTTGTCGAAGAAGCCAAAAAACTGCGGATCGAGCTGGCCGCCGACTACCTTGTGATGGCCGCATGGCTGGCCTTTTTGAAATCACGCCTGTTGCTGCCGCCCGACCCGACCGAAGAAGGCCCCTCAGCCGAAGAACTGGCCGCCCATCTGGCGTTCCAGCTGGAACGACTGGAAGCCATGCGCAGGGTCGCGGCTAAACTGATGGCGCGTGATCAACTGGGCCGTGATTTCTTTGTGCGCGGCATTCCTGAAACCGTCAGCCAAAGCCGCAAAATCACATATACCGCGACCATTCTTGACCTGATGCAGGCCTATGCGTACATCAAAACCAAGGACAGTTTTGAACCGCTTCACATGCGCGAACGCGACCGCCTGTTCACCATGGAACAGGCATTGGGCCGGATGCGCACCCTGATCGGCCACGCGATTGAATGGGGCGATTTGAACCAGTTCCTGCCCGATAGCTGGCGCGACGACCCGAAATTTCGCCGCTCGGCCACAGCATCGACCTTTGCCGCCGCCCTGGAGCTGGTTAAAGAAGGCAAACTGGAACTGCGTCAGGACGAAACATTTGCCCCCATCCAAATAAGAACAAAGGGTTCGGAATGACCAAAGAACAAAGTGACACCCTGTTTGAAGCCCCGCCAATGGGGGAACAGGAACGGATGATCGAAGCAATCCTGTTCGCATCGGCAGAACCTGTTTCCAAAGCGGCCATCACAGACCGCCTGCCGCACGGGTGCGATGTACCCGAGGCTATGGTCCATCTGCGAAAACGCTACGAAGGGCGCGGCGTGCAACTGGTTAAGGTTGGTGATGCATGGGCGTTTCGCACCGCACCCGATCTGGGGTTTCTGATGCAAAAAGAACGGCTTGAGACACGCAAACTGTCCCGCGCCGCAATTGAAACACTGGCGATAATTGCTTATCACCAACCCGCGACACGCGCCGAAATAGAAGAAATTCGCGGCGTATCCGTATCACGCGGCACGGTTGATCTGTTGCTGGAACTGGAATGGATCAAACTGGGTCGGCGCCGCATGACGCCAGGGCGCCCCGTGACATTCATCGTCACACAAGCGTTTCTGGATCACTTCGGCCTTGAAAGCGAACGCGACCTGCCGGGCGTCAAGGAATTACGCGACAGCGGCCTGCTGGATAACCGCCCCGCACCCGGTGGGGTGTTGGATGAGACATCGCAAGAAGATGAAGATGGCGATCAGGATGATATGTTCGAATAGACCATATTTACCGCCGACCCGCCCTATCAGACGTGTTTAAAACCCGCCGCGTAACGCCCTGCCAAATGCCGTAAACAACTGGCGTGAAACCGGATCCTGATCCGCCCGCCATTCAGGGTGCCACTGCACCGCCAGTGCAAAGTTTTGCGCGTCTTTCACGCTTAGCGCTTCAGGTGTGCCGTCGGGGGCATGACCGTCGATGATGATGCGCCCGCCTGCCCGCTTGATCCCCTGCCCGTGCAGCGAATTGGTCAGAACAATCTGGTCCTCGAACACCCGTTCAAAAATACTGCCCGCCTCAATCGTCACATCATGGCGATGCGCAAACTTTTCTTCCAAAGTGCCATCGGGGGGCATGCGGTGATTATTGCGCCCCGGCAAATCGCGGATTTCGGGGTAAAGCGAGCCGCCGTAGGCCACGTTGAATTCCTGAAAACCACGGCAAATACCCAGAACCGGCACGCCCGCTTCCACGCATTCACGGATCAGGGGCAGCACC
>DAOUQS010000273.1 GCA_030625465.1 Amylibacter sp.
GGCGTTTCGGGGAAATCTTGCAGATGCACAGACGTGTCATCGCCCGCATTACGTTCTAGCCAGACATCTTCCATGGTGAACGCCAGCATCGGTGCCAGCCATGTTGTCAGGCGGGCATAGATGATATCCAGCACGGTGCGCGCCGCGCGCCGCGCGGTGCTGTCATCGGCATCGCAATACAAAACGTCTTTGCGAATATCGAAATAAACGCTGGACAGATCAATCGTGCAAAACTGGAATAACTGCTGGAAAACGCTTTGGAAATCATAAGCTGCATAGCCTTCACGAACCGATACATCCAGTTCGGCCAAGCGGTGCAGAACCCATTGTTCCAGTTCCGGCATATCGGCGACATCCAGTTTTTCCGAGTCGCTAAACCCGTCCAGATTGCCCAGCAAAAACCGCATGGTATTGCGCAAACGACGGTAGCTGTCGGCCACATTTTTCAGGATTTCGTCACTGATGCGCAGATCAGAGGTGTAATCCGCCTGTGCTACCCAAAGCCGCAAAATATCCGCGCCATACTGCTTGATCACCTTTTCAGGGGCGACAGTATTGCCAACGGATTTCGACATTTTCATGCCCTTGCCGTCCAGCGTAAACCCGTGGGTCAAAACACCCTTGTAAGGCGCGCGCCCGTTGGTGCCGCAAGATTGCAACATGGATGAATGGAACCAGCCACGGTGCTGATCAGTACCTTCCAGATACAAGTCGGCAATGCCGTCTTCGGGGCCATCGTCGCGGTCGCGCATCACGAACGCATGGGTTGAACCACTGTCGAACCAAACGTCCAGCACATCCATCACCTGCACCCAGTCATCGGCATTGTAATCACTGCCAAGGAAACGCGCCTTGGCGCCGTCTTCAAACCAGCAATCGGCACTTTCAGCTTCAAATGCGGCAACGATCCGCGCGTTGACCGCATCATCGCGCAAAATGAAATCATCATCCGTGGGCAATGCGTCTTTCTTCACAAAGCAGGTCAGGGGAACACCCCAGGCACGTTGACGTGACATCACCCAATCAGGGCGCGCTTCGATCATTGAATACAAACGGTTACGTCCGGTTTGCGGCGTCCATTTGACCAGCTTGTCAATCGAGGTCAGCGCACGGTCGCGAATGGTTTTGCCGTAAGTATCCATGCCGTCATTCAATTCGCGGTCAATCGCCACAAACCACTGCGGGGTATTGCGGAAAATCACCGGCGCTTTGGAACGCCACGAATGCGGGTAGCTGTGTTTCACATGGCCACGCGCAATGATCCCGCCGGCTTCCACCAGCTTGGCGATGATGGCCGTGTTGGCCTTGCTTTCCTTGCCCTTGCGGTCAAACACCTGAAGGCCCGCGAACAATGGCACATGCGGCAAAAATTCAGAGGATTCGCCGACATGGTGGGTCAAACGATCCAGCCAGTTGCGTTTCATAAAGACCTCATAGTCGTCGGCACCGTGGGAAGGGGCGGTATGGACAAAGCCGGTTCCCGCCTCATTCGTGACGTGATCACCGTCCAACATCGGGACCTCATAATCCCAATAGCCATCCGCGTCTGCGATGCCTTTGAACGGGTGGGCACAGACCATGCTGGCCAGTTCGTCATTGGTCACATCACCCAGATATTGAAATCCGTCCTCTGCCACATTCGCAGCCGTAAAAGCCGCCAGTGCCAGTTTGTGTTCCATGATGTACAGATCGCCCTGCTTGGCCCAATTGCCGTCATGCGCTTCGGTCACTTCGTAAAGCGCATATTGCAGTTTCGGGTTATAACAAATCGCTTTGTTTTGCGGGATTGTCCAAGGCGTGGTTGTCCAGATCACCACACGGGCCTGTTTCAACAGTTCCGCGCGATCATCGGCCGCGTCAACGCTTTCAATCTTGAACGGCACCCAGATGGTGTGCGATTTGATGTCGTGATATTCAATTTCAGCCTCGGCAAGGGCAGTTTTTTCAACCGGCGACCACATCACGGGTTTTGATCCCTGATAGACAGAACCGTTCATCACGAACTTCATAAATTCGCCTGCAATCACTGCCTCGGCGTGGTAATTCATCGTCAGATACGGGTCATCCCATTTGCCGGTGATGCCCAGACGTTTAAACTCGTCACGTTGCACATCAATCCAGCCCTCGGCAAACTTGCGGCATTCCTGACGCAATTCCACCACAGGCACATCGTCCTTATTCTTGCCTTTCTGGCGGTACTGCTCTTCGATTTTCCATTCAATCGGCAGGCCGTGACAATCCCAACCCGGCACATAGCGGCTGTCTTTGCCCATCATTTGCTGGCTGCGCACAACCATGTCTTTCAGGATCTTGTTCAGCGCGTGACCGATATGCAAATGCCCGTTGGCATAGGGGGGGCCGTCGTGCAGCACAAAGCTTTCACGGCCCTGCTTTTCACGCAGGCGGTCATAAATGCCAATATCAGCCCAGCGTTTCAGCCATTCAGGTTCACGTTTCGGCAGGCCTGCGCGCATCGGAAAATCGGTTTTCGGCAGGTTCAAGGTCTCTTTATATTCAGGCGTGTCGGCGCACATATGTCTTTTCCAGTATCATTAAATTTCGTTTGGCTTTTCTTGGTCAGCGTGGATAGCCCATACGCTTTTCCCCGGTCACTTATGGTTTAAAGTGCCGGGCCGATAATTCGTATAGTGATGTTCAATATACATGCCATGCCCGCCTTATAGGTCGGTCTGCATCATACGTCCAGCCCATGTATGCCCAAGCATAATCACCCCGAACTAAACCAGTAAACTAATTTAGTATTTTCCA
>DAOUQS010000151.1 GCA_030625465.1 Amylibacter sp.
AGCAGTGCATTGCTGCGATTTTTGGCTTGCGGTCTTAGATTTCTAAGCGTAAACAGCCCCCAGCTTGGGACGTGGCCTAATGGTAGGGCATCGCTTTTTGGTAGCGCAGATTGTAGGTTCGAGTCCTACCGTCCCAGCCAGCACTCATAACATTTTGATATAACTACATATTACACGCAATACGTCCGTGTTTTCAGGGTGTTACGAGATATGTTTACACCCCAGACTGGAAACATGCGGCCATTTAGACAGAATCTGCAAAAAGTCTGGAAACGGCTTTTGCACGCTTGGAGTTTACAGGTCATTTGATGGTGTAATTGTTGAGGGCAATACTTTAAGGAAGCTGACCGTTCACAGCGGGCGGAACAAGTCTCTTTGATCCTGCCAGGTAGCCGGAAAAGGTGTTGTCAGAGGAACTTTAACCAGTCGCAAAGTTTCCAACAAACACATTTCTATGCCACACAAAGTTGGCGCCACTCAGTCAAAGCAGCGTTACGAGTTTGCTTGAAAACCTGTCGGGAGTTTAGTGCCTCTGGTGGTTAAAGTGATTGTAATATTGGCTGTGTATCGAAGTGAATTTCTGCAGTGTTTTATGACTTCGAAACCGCTGCATAGCACGTTCTCGCCGTCGAAATAGCAGGTGTGAATTCTCAATCTGATTGTTTAGATACTGTGCCGTATCATGTAATTCTAACGCGCCTAGTATTCGCAAAGCGGCGCTATATGATCGGAGTTTATCCGTTATAATCAAATGTGACTTCCCATATCGCTTCATCAATTTGCGCAATACTTTCAATGCAGTATGCTTATCTCTACATTTTGAAACATAGCATTCCAGAACCTCGCCTTCATGATCGATAGCACACCATAAGTAAAATATTTGACCGTTAATCTTCACAAAGACTTCGTCGATATGCCAGCACCAGTTAGAATGAAACCCTGCCCTGTTCTTTCGAATGTCTTTTGCAAATTTCGGCCCAAATCGGTTCCACCAGAAACGAATTGTTTCATAGCAGATGTCGATACCCCGTTCATGTAAAATATCTTCGCCTTGCCGTAAACTCAGCGGATAGCGCACATAATACATCACAGCAGGCGGATAATTTCAGGAGATGTTTTGAAATATTTGAATGGATTTTGTGGGGTCATTTTACGAAATTATGGTGCGATCTCGAAATCGTCAAGTTCCTCTGACAACACCCCCCTGCCCGTTCCAACTGGTTTAGCGCTAAACAGTTAAAGAGGCGTTGACCTACTACCAGTATCAAGGCTAAATGGGGCTTAGTCTGCACCCAGAGAGTATCGGTGCAGTATTTGAAAAATAAATGAGGGAAAAAATGGTTGATTTAAAAATTTTGATGGCCGAGCTTAAACAGAAGCGCGACGAACTTAAGGTGCAATTACATCTTGGAACAATGGATGCCGAAGAAGAATGGGATACGCTTGTTGCCGATTGGGACAAGTTCCTTTCAACGTCGCAATTTAACCGCGATGCCGAAGAAGTTGGCGAAGCTGCGCGTGAAATTGGTCTGAAAATGAAGGCCGCTTACGACAAGGCGAAAAAACCAGCTGCGTGACGGACAACACCGATATATCTTTACCCACCAAGCAAGAACAGCCAGCACAGGTACGTGTGCGCTATGGATCACTAGTATTCTGGCACCATCTACTTGTGGTTCTGCTGGTCTTGCTTGTTGGGCTTTACTACGGGGCTAACCTTCTTATTCCGCTGTCAGTGGGGGCGCTGGGCTTCGTGCTGTTGACCGCCATTATTGACCGGATCGCTTTATGGCGTCCGGGTGGGCGCCAAGTCCCCCGATGGCTGGCGCAAATACTTGGGCTGACCATCGTTCTGCTTGGCATAGGCGGCATCGTCGGCGTTCTTGCCAGCCAAGCATATGATGTGATCGCCGCCGTTCCCCGCTACCAAGCGCGCTTCGGGCAGATCATTGCCCAGCTCGTGCAATTCTCGGGTGAGGATATCGCCGCCCGTATCAGTAACGAACTGGCGGGGCTAAACTTGGCCGAGCCTGCCGGAAAGCTGGTCGGGGGTGCCGGATCATTTCTATCCGGCGTCTTTATGGTGCTGCTTTACATCCCGTTCATGATGGCCGAGCGCAAGCCGATGAATAAAAAAATTCCGCTGGCCGCGCGCACACCAGAGGCAGCCGCAGAGTTCAACCAGGTGCTGCAATCAATCTCGCTCGGGCTGCAACGCTATATCGGCATCAAGACCTCGGTCAGTATGGTCACCGGCCTTTCAAGCTATGCGATAATCAAATCCGTGGGACTGGACTTTGCAGAAACCTGGGGCGTTCTGGCCTTCGCCTTAAACTTCATTCCAACCATAGGGTCGATGGTGGCCGTGGCAATCCCGGCGATTGTGGCGCTGGTCCAGTTCGAAGTGCTTACCCCGTTCCTGATCATCTTGCTTGGATGCGGTGCCGTGCAATTTGTAGTTGGCAATATTCTGGAGCCGTCATTCACTGGAAAATCCCTGAACCTGTCACCTTTAATGGTGATCCTGTCTTTGACTTTCTGGACAACCATATGGGGCATCCCCGGCGCACTGCTAAGTGTGCCGATCACCGTTTGTGTGTTAATTATTTTTTCCAACCTGCCCTACACAAGACCATGGGCAATCCTGATGTCAGGGGATGGAAAACTGGCAGCAGCGGCGGTGGCAAAAGTGCCTGAAGCCCCTGCATCCCGGAACAAATCAAAAAAAAAGGTGGGCTAATGGCAACCAAGGCAGAACTGGAAGCGGAACTGGAAGCGCTAAGGCGCGAGGTGAAGCAATATGCGAAAGAGTCCAAATCCCGGAATTCAGATGTTATTCCTGCGAAATCCGCTGACGAACCGAACGACACCGATGCGCTAAAAGAGCTGCTGGATGAACATGGTATCAATGCCGAAAGCATCGATGCCTTCAAGGGTAGCTTCTTGAAAGAGCTAACCGATTTACAGAAAAAAAACCCACTGGTTGTCCTTGTCGCGGCTTGCGCACTTGGAATAATCGTTGGCCGAGCATTGAAATAGGAGACTACCAATGAACCATATTAGCCGCAGTCTGACAACAATTTACCGCACCGAGCGCCTGATCGCACGGCGCAGTCTTGCTGTTTTTCAGAACCAGATCGTTTTTGTTGCCCTGGCCTGTGTCGCCGCCCTTATTGGCCTGATCCTGGTGAACGTCTCGCTTTTCTTTGTGCTGGAAACATACATGTCTCAGGCAGCCGCATCGGGAATACTTGCCGTCGGAAATATAATATTTGCCGGATTGCTGGCAGCTGTCGCCGGACGAATGAGCGTCGAAAAAGAAATCGCACCAGCGGTTGAGGTGCGCGACATGGCGATTGAAGATCTGGAAGCCGATGTTGAAGCGGCAACCCGCGAAGTGCGTGAAATTGCCAACTCGTTGAAAGGGATCGGCAGGGACCCGTTGGGGTCGCTGTCAACGCTTATCCTTCCGCTGATCACGATGTTGCTGAAGAAGGGCTAAAGCCGCAAACAAAAGGCGTCGCCGATATAGGCTTAGGGTCTATAGCCGATTGCGCTGCGCTTGCGGGGCGATGGCATTGGCGGCGTCTACGATATAAGGCAACAGCTCGTGTTCAATCCGCGCACTATCCCAGTGATGTGAGGGCACCGCGACACCGTCCGGTCCGGTTATAGGTGCTGCAATACCGGTTTGGTTCAAGATCATCTGGACCTGGCCCCTCAGGCATTTGCAGAGAAGAAACCATTGGGCAAACTGTTGCCCCATGGCGCAACATATTTTTCGGCTTTAATCGGGAACCACCGCGGTTGCTTCAATTTCGACTTTTGCCCGATCTTCCATCAGTGCCGTGACCTGCACCATGGCCATTGTTGGGAAATGTTTACCAAACACCGCACGGTACACCGCGCCCAGTTCTGCCTGGCGCGACAGATATTCTTGTTTATCAGTGATGTACCATGTCATACGCACAACATCTTCTGGTTTGCCGCCAGCCTGCTTTAAAACTTCGGCAATGTTGCGCAAGGTTTGCCCTGTCTGCGCCACGAAATCATCGGTTTCAAATTCCTGATTTTCATTCCAGCCAATCAGCCCCCCCAGAAACACAAGCCTTCCACTGGCCGCGATACCGTTCGCGTAACCTTTCGGCGCTTTCCAGTTCGGCGGGCACAACATTTCATGTTTTGTTTTCGTCATTAGCTTTCTCCCATGAAATCTATCAAACGCGATTGAAGCTGGTCTGGCCATGAACGGGATTTACGGCTTTCCATGTCGACACAAACGATGGTTTGCTTGACTTTGCAGCGTAATTCCGCACCAGACCGCCCCTCGATCTGCAAAGTAAGGCTACTGTTCCCGATACGTTTTACGGTCAGTTGAAAACAAACGATATCCTCCAGAAAACTTGGCGCAGAAAACTCGGTCTCGATGTGAACAGTCGGAATACCAAACCCTGAAACGTAATGTATGTGCTTGAAACTATTCTCCAGAACCGTCTCAAACCATGTTTCAATCACCAGATTGAACATTTCAAAATAGCGGGGATAAAAAACAATTCCTGCGGGATCGCAGTGTCGAAACCGTATGGTAATAGGGTGTATAAATACGGTCATATAATCAGCTACCTGTTTGTTTTTTAAGTTTAAAACGCTGTATTTTTCCTGTTTGCGTTTTAGGCAATTCATCAAGAAACTTGATACGGCGTGGATATTTATAAGGGGCGATAGTTGCCTTTACATGCTCTTGCAAGGCCAAGGTTAACTTGGCATTGCCCATGATGCCATCCTTCAAGACAATATGCGCTTCGACCACCATTCCGCGTTGCGCGTCGGGCGTGCCAACAACGGCGCATTCAAGAACACATGCGTGTTTCAACAAGGCTTGTTCCACATCAGGGCCCGCGATGTTGTACCCGGATGAGACGATCATATCGTCGGAACGGGCAACAAAATGGAAATACCCATCCTGATCCTGAAAAAAACTGTCCCCCGTCAGGTTCCAGCCTTCGCGGACATAATCCTGTTGCCGGTCATCAGCCAGATAACGGCACCCGGTCGGGCCCCGAACGGCTAAACACCCGGTTTCGCCGCGCGGAATTTCGTTCATATCATCATCGACGATTTTTGCTTCATATCCTGTGACGGTAGTCCCCGTGCAGGCAGGCCGCGCATCATCTTGTCGGTTGGAAATAAAAATATGCAGCATTTCCGTTGCGCCAATGCCATCCAGCATCTGCTTTCCGGTCTTGGCAA
>DAOUQS010000147.1 GCA_030625465.1 Amylibacter sp.
TCATTTGCCTAAATGTGGGCTAACACTATCTTCATTATGGTTTCCAAGAGGTTAACACATGGGCATTGTCACCCGTTTCGCACCATCCCCCACAGGCTATCTGCATATTGGCGGGGCGCGCACCGCGCTGTTCAACTGGCTTTATGCCCGCGCAAACGGCGGCAAGTTCCTGCTGCGAATAGAAGACACCGATCGCGCGCGTTCAACAGATGCGGCCACACAGGCGATATATGACGGCTTGAAATGGCTGGGGCTGGAATGGGACGGCGAAGCTTATAGCCAGTTTGCCCGCAAGGAACGCCATGCCGAAGTGGCGCAAGCCATGCTGGACAAGGGGCACGCCTATAAATGCTATGCCACCAAGGCCGAAATCGAAGAATTTCGCGCCAGTCCTGAAGGTAAATACGGCAGTTTCCAAAGCCCTTGGCGTGATGCTGATCCTGCCACCGCCCCTGATGCACCTTATGTGATCCGCCTGAAAGCCCCGCGTGACGGTGTGATGGAAATTACCGACGAAGTGCAAGGTCGTGTCAGTTGGAAGAACGCCGAGTTTGACGATATGATCCTGCTACGCTCGGATCGCACGCCGACCTATATGCTGGCGGTTGTTGTTGACGACCACGATATGGGCGTGACCCATATTATCCGTGGCGATGACCATCTGATTAACGCAGGCCGGCAAAGTCTGATCTATAATGCGATGGGTTGGGATATTCCGGTATTCGCACATATTCCGCTGATCTTTGGTGATGACGGCAAAAAACTGTCAAAACGTCATGGGGCTACAGGTGCCGAAGAATACCGCGCAATGGGTTATCTGGCAGAAGCCATGCGCAATTATCTGGCCCGTCTGGGCTGGAGCCACGGTGATGACGAATTGTTTACCACCAAGCAGGCGATTGAGTGGTTTAACCTGAAGGCAATCAACAAGGCCCCGTCCCGCTTTGACTTCAAGAAGCTGGACAACGTCAATAAATTTCACATTGAAAATGTGCCTGATGATGTTCTTATTACCGGCTTGCAGGATTACATTGCGTCACAAGGCCGTGCGCCTTTGACTGAAGCTGTATTAACCAAATTGAAACCAGTTTTGCCGATTTTGCGTGAAAGAACCAAGAAACTGCCTGATTTACTGGACAAAGCACGGTTTATATTGGGGCCGCGACCATTCGCGCCGGATGAAAATGACGCAAAACACTTGAATTCGGTATTCAATGGTATACTGAAACGATTGACCCCGCAACTGGCAGGCGTTACAACATGGACCAAGGAAGAGCTGGAAACCCTGTTTCGGGATTTTGCCGAAACAGAAGGTGTCGGGCTTGGCAAGGTGGCACAACCGATGAAGGTTGTTCTATCCGGCACAACCAAATCGCCGTCAACATTTGACATGATGGCGGCCCTTGGAAAAGATGAAACGCTGGCGCGGATAAACGATGCGACGGCAAGGATGTAATACCAGAATGATCTGGAATGCTCATCGAAAGGCGAAGCAGCCAATTCGGTCACATTTATTGTGACCTAAAAGAAAAAACGGGGACTCCCCCCTAATTTTGAACGAGGACGATATGACAGACACACAACGCACCGCAACATTGAAACTGGACGATCAGGAATTGGAACTGCCAATTTATTCGCCAAGTGCGGGGCCTGATGTTCTGGATATCACCAAACTCTATGCCCAGGGCAAAGTGTTTACTTATGATCCCGGTTTCACATCAACCGCATCTTGCGACTCGACCATTACGTTTATTGACGGTGGTTTGGGCAAGCTACAATACCGTGGTTACTCAATAGAACAGCTGGCGGAAAAATCACATTATCTGGAAGTTTGCTACCTGCTGCTTTACGGTGATCTGCCGGGCAAGAACCAGCTGGAAGAATTTGAAGCGCGCATCACCAATCACACGATGTTGCACGACCAGATGCAGCACTTGTTCCGAGGCTTTCGCCGCGATGCACACCCCATGGCGATTATGTGTGGCGTGGTCGGGGCTTTGTCCGCGTTTTACCACGACAGCACAGATATCACGGATGTGAACCAACGCGAAATTGCCTCTATTCGGATGATTGCAAAAATTCCGACGATTGCCGCTTATGCCTATAAATATTCTATCGGCCAGCCCTTCGTTTACCCTGACAACAGTCTGGATTACGCATCCAACTTCTTGCGCATGTGCTTTGCAGTACCCAGCGAAGAATATGTTGTGAACCCAATTTTGGCAAAAGCCATGGATCGTATATTCACTTTGCATGCAGATCACGAACAAAACGCATCAACCTCGACTGTACGTCTTGCGGGATCATCCGGGGCCAACCCGTTTGCCTGTATCGCTGCGGGCATTGCCTGTCTTTGGGGGCCTGCGCACGGTGGCGCCAACGAGGCCGCTTTGCAAATGTTGCATGAAATAGGCACGGTTGACCGTATCCCCGAATTTGTGGCACGCGCCAAAGACAAGAACGATCCGTTCCGTTTGATGGGCTTTGGCCACCGCGTATACAAGAACTTTGACCCGCGCGCCAAAGTGATGAAAGAAAGCGCCGACGAGGTTCTAAGCCTGCTGGGTGTCGAGGATAACGAAACGCTGAAAGTCGCAAAAGAGCTGGAACGTATCGCACTTGAGGATGAGTATTTCATCGAGAAGAAGCTTTACCCGAACGTGGATTTCTATTCCGGTATTATCCTGTCAGCGATGGGCTTCCCGACCTCTATGTTCACCCCGATTTTTGCGCTGTCGCGCACAGTGGGCTGGATTTCACAGTGGAAAGAAATGATCACTGATCCGAAATTGAAAATCGGACGTCCACGCCAGTTGTATACCGGTGCGGTAGATCGTGAATATGTGGATGTTGAAGGCCGCGAGCCGACCGAGAAATATTTGAAGTTCAACGGCGGATCATAACCGGTTCATCATACGAATTCGTCAAAGGCTGCTATATCCTAGCAGCCTTTTTTATTCACTCGTCCAGTAAATCACGCAATCGTTTTTCTTCGTCATCGTTAAGCGACTCGACACGCGCGGTACGTGGTTTTATGATGAACTTGATCGCCAAGAGCAGCCCCAGAAAAAACAGAACCGGCCCGGCAAGCCACGGAATGATATTTCCGAAACTGAATTGCGGCTTTAAAAGCACGTACTCACCATAGCGGTCCACGACATAGGCCACGACCTGATCGTCAGTATCCCCGTCCACAAGCCGTTCGCGCACCAATATACGCAGATCTTTGGCGATGCCTGCGTTGGAACTATCAATGTTTTCATTGCGGCAGACCAGACAACGCAAGCCTTTGGAAATTTCCCTTGCGCGGGTCTCCATTGCTGGATCAGACAGAATTTCGTCCGGTTCCACAGCCCATGCCGGTGTCGCCAATATCAGTAGCGTTAGGATTAAACGTATCATGGCCCTACTCCGCCGGTACAGCATTTGGTGTTTTACGTGCAGTTGCCGCAACGCGGTAACGGCGATCCGTCAAACTAAGCACACCGCCCAAAGCCATTACAAGCGCGCCGATCCAAAGCCAGTTGGCAAACGGTTTGATATAGGTGCGCACGGCATAGCCGTTATCCTGTTTGTTGCCCAATGCCAGATACAAATCGCGGGTCAGGCTTTGATCTATCGCCGCTTCGGTTGTCGGCATGTTTTGCACAGGATAAAAGCGTTTTTCAGGGTAAAGTTCAGCGACGACAACACCATCTTTAAATGCGGTGAAACTACCGATATCAGTAGTATAGTTTTTGCCTTTTTCCTGCGAAACGCCATTGAATAGAAATTCGTACTGGCCGACCGTGAAACGTTCACCGAAATTGGCGACACGGATATCCTCGATTTCCCATGCAGTGATCGAGGCAATGCCGAAAATCGTCAGGCCAAGACCGGTGTGTGCAACAGCCTTACCCCAGTCGGAACGTGGCAAATGCCACAAGCGGCGCCCCGTTTCAGCCAAGCTGACCTTACCCAGTCGGGCACGTACGCCCAAATCGGCAGCAGCACCCAAAACCAGCCATGCGGCCAGTGCGATGCCGACGGGTGCCAGCATACGACCACCGGTTTGCATCGTCCAAACCAATGCGCCCAAGGCCACAGACAGGGCTAGAACGCCCCAAAGCGGTTGCATGGCACGACTTAGACTGGCGCGTTTCCACGGCAGGATTGCAGCAATGGGTAGAACCATTGCAATCGCAACCATGAAAGGCGTGAACACCATATCAAAGAACGGTGCGCCAACGGACAGCTTGCGCCCCGTTGTTATCTCGGCGACCAAAGGCCAGATTGTGCCGCAGAATACAACGGCGGCAGCAACCACCAGCAACAGGTTATTCAGCACAAGACCGGATTCACGGCTGATAATGCTAAAGGCCGAAGTTGATCGTAATTCGCGTGCGCGCAAGGCATAAAGTGTCAACGCGCCCCCGATTGCCACGCTTAGGATGACAAGAATGAACAAGCCGCGTTCAGGGTCGTTGGCGAAAGCATGCACGGACGTAATGACCCCCGAACGCACGATGAACGTACCGATCAGCGAGAATGAAAATGCAAGGATTGCCAGCAGGATTGTCCAGCTTTTCAATGTATCGCGTTTTTCGACAACGATCGAGGAATGCAGCAAGGCCGCTGCAATCAGCCACGGCATAAAGCTGGCATTTTCCACCGGATCCCAGAACCACCAACCGCCCCAGCCAAGCTCGTAATAGGCCCACCACGACCCCAATGCGATCCCGATGGTCAGATTGACCCATGCCAGCAATGTCCAGGGGCGCACCCATCTGGCCCATGCGGCATCAACGCGACCCTCAATCAGGGCGGCAATAGCGAAGCTGAAGCTCATGGAAAGGCCGACATAGCCCAGGTATAGAAATGGCGGATGAAATGCCAGACCCGGATCTTGTAAAAGCGGGTTCAGGTCGTTGCCGTCCACGGGCGGAAACTCCAGCCGTTCGAACGGGTTCGAAGTAAAAATCATGAAGGCCAGAAAGGCCACCGCGATCATCGCCTGCACCGATAAAACGCGGGCTTTCAAACGGTCCGGCAGGTTCTGCCCGAAGACCGCGACAAGCGCGCCATATGTGCTAAGGATCAGGATCCACAGCAGCATTGAGCCTTCGTGATTGCCCCACACGCCGGACACTTTATACAACATCGGCTTTAGCGAATGTGAGTTGGCCGCGACCAGACGCACGGAAAAATCCGACGTGACAAAGGCAATTGTCAGCATTGCAAAAGCAAAGCCCACAAGCAGGAACTGGGTGATCGCCATAGGTACACCGGCGGCCATCCAGTTGGCTTGATTACGAGTGGCCCCGATCATCGGCACTACGGCCTGAAGAATGGCGACCATGAGTGCGAGAAGTGTCGCAAAATGTCCGAGTTCAGCTGTCATG
>DAOUQS010000369.1 GCA_030625465.1 Amylibacter sp.
GCCAAGCGGCTGGCAATAACGGACCGCGTTAATCTGGTTAACATTGTGACCGACAGTTTTGTTGTTCCCGAACTATTGTTTGAAAAATGCACAGGCGCCATCGCCGCCAAATCCGTTCTGGATATTTTGAACAATAAAGAAATCAGGGATGCCCAGATTTCAGCCTGCACAGATACCATGCAACAACTGGGCGAGGGGGCTGAAGACCCCGGATTGCGCGCCGCAAAATCTGTTCTGGGTGTTATTCACAAAAATCAGCGATAACCCCGCAGGTTACCTCAAGCAAGGTTCCTGCGGCAATTGAAAACAGATGATGCGGTGTGCCTGCCGCTGCCCAAACTGTTTCATATGATAGTAATACCGGATCAACAAAACAACGGATTGGGTTTAGGTGGCCAATCGGGGACACGCCGCCAATGGCAAAACCGGTTTGTGCGCGGATAAGGGATGCATCCGCCTTGCCCAACGGCTCACCCGCTATTATGGCGGCTTTATCGGATGATACACGGTTGCCGCCAGCGGTCAAAAACAGGATCGGGGCGTTGCTGTCTTGACCCAAAAAGATAATGGACTTGGCAATTTGATCAACATGGCAGTCAACCGCATCAGCCGCCTGTTGTGCGGTATTTGTCGGTACCTCCATTTTGAGCACAGTAATGCATAGGCCCAGATCATCCGCATGCCGCATCACGCGTTTCAGACTTTTACTCATCAATATCACCTATAAAAAGCTTTCGTCTTGACCTTGCTAGCAGCACCGCTCACAAATGCCTATGGCATTAAAGCATGATATAATACAGGCGCCGATACCCTATGAGATAGATCATGGTGTGGAAACCGCTGTGGCGTGTGACCAGTCAAGCGGCCCTGTCTATGATCTATTGCTAGGCACTGCCGGATGTAGCCCGTATTTGCGCGGCCTGATGCACAAAGAAAAAAACTGGCTGGCAGGGATTTGGGATCAGGACCCAGGGGAAAGCCTGCAAAATATACTGGAACAGGTTGATAACAATAACCTGTCGGCCAGCCTGCGCGAAGCCAAACGACGGGTGGCGCTGCTTACGGCACTGTGTGATCTGGGGGGCGTCTGGGCTTTAGAAGACGTTACCAATGCCCTGACTGAATTTGCCGATTTCGCGACCCACGCGGCTTTGAAACACTTTGTCCAGATAGACATCAAGCGCGGTAAGCTACCCGAACAGGCAAGCGACAATCCGGATGAATGCGCCGGTATCTTTGTTCTGGCCATGGGCAAGATGGGCGCGTATGAGCTGAACTATTCATCCGATATTGATCTGATCTGCTTTTTTGACGATAGCCGCTACAAGCTAGAGGATTTGGGCGAGGTTCGACCGCATCTGATCCGTATTGTGCAGCGTATGGGCAAAATGCTGTCCGATGTCACGGCGGACGGCTATGTGTTTCGCACCGACCTGCGCTTGCGCCCCAATCCCTCTGTCACACCTGTCTGCATATCAAATACCGCCGCGATGCGTTATTATGAAACCGAAGGGCGGACATGGGAACGCGCGGCTTTTATCAAGGCGCGCAGCTGTGCAGGTGACATTCAGGCCGGCAACAGGTTTTTGAAAAACCTGACCCCGTTTGTCTGGCGCAAACATCTGGACTTTACCGCCATTGAAGACGCCCATGATATGCGCATACGCATTCGGTCCCACAAGGGTCTTGCCGGCGAAATAAACCTATACGGTCACAACATGAAACTGGGCCGTGGCGGCATACGCGAGATCGAGTTCTTTGCCCAGACCCGCCA
>DAOUQS010000397.1 GCA_030625465.1 Amylibacter sp.
TGGGGTGTTTCGTGCGCCCATAGACCAGATCAGGGTGGATGGCTAGTAAAAAAAGCAATTACACTGCTATGTTTAAAAGCCTGATCGCGCCCAAATCGAGAAAAATCTGGTTTCCGCGGTCAGTTTATAGCCGTTCCACAGACTGGCAAATGCGGGGTCTTGCGACATAAATGTGATATAGTCAAAGCTTGGATCATCTATGTAGCCCCCCTTTTTACGGTTATCCAGTATTATAAACGCCGGATTATACATCTTTATATCCTCGACATTTGCATGCCGCGCATAATCCAGAATAGCATTGTTTTTCCGACAGGTTTCTGAAGGCACCAAGCAATCGTTCTTTGCTGCATGGTTCAGCGCACCGGGCAAAAGCCATTGCGTGGGGAACCGGCTTGCCCAGACCCAGTCTTTGGCCAGAACAAGCGGAAAAGCCGCGTGAACATATGTTGACAGGATCAGAACCGTACTTCCCTTGGGGACGTTGTTCATGTGTTGCAGAATATCTTCATTTGCAACATTGCGATACCGCAAGGGCCGTGGGCCGTAATATAATGTGGCCAGTATCCCCGCAATTGCAAAGCAGATGATAAATATACGGGTGTTTGGCACCATCGCGGCAAAGGCGAAGAACAGGAATGCGAAGATAAAGAACGGATATGAATGATATTCAAAACCGGCGAATTGCAAATAGTAGCTTGCAGCACCACCCAAAGCGGTTGCCGCTAATAAAACCACGCCCTTTTGTTGTTGTTTTTCGACAAACCCCAGCAAAAGCATCAGCACCAGCCACAAGATAACAACGATCGGCAATGCGGATAGAACCTGATCCACAGTACCCCCGATTGCACCGTAAACAGTCAATGCAAGTGGCAGCAGAAAAGTGAAGTATTCCGGATGAGCCAGATAAACAAACAAAACATACAGCAGACAACCGATACCGATTATCCAGTTTTCAAGTTTTATCAGGGGCCTGAAGGACCGCGCACAGGTGGCCTCATATACTGAAACCGCCAACGGAAGCATTACAAAGTGGGGCTTCAGCAGGATGCCCGACAGGGCCAATAGGGCAAGGCAGGCACGGCGTTTTTTCGTAAAGGTAACGCCATTAGCGGTGGCGAAAACAAGAAATACATAAGGGATGAAGCACAGTATGAATATATGCTCGCGCTGCCCGACCTGTGGCGTTGTAAACCAAAGCACCGCAATCAAAACCAGTTCTGCATACACGACTTTTTGAACCGCGCCCAAAGCGGGAATACGCTTGATGCTGTCCCAGACATTTAAAAAGCTGACGGCAGAAAGAAACCCGATAAAAACAAGAAAACTAAGCTGCCGATCAAGTGCCGTAAGCTTTGAAAGCCAAATCGCCGGCACAGTCCAGTAAAACCCCCACGGCGGATTAACCTCAATGATGTCCGT
>DAOUQS010000067.1 GCA_030625465.1 Amylibacter sp.
GGTGCGGTACTGTGTGCGGTCATTACCACCGACACATTTGCCACGCCTTCAAGCGCTTCCAGATCAGCGGTTGCCTGTGCCTGCACGGCTTCCATGGCTTTGGCCTGTGCGGGGTCGATTTCCAGCACAAAGCGAATGGCACCGTCGTTTACGGTTAACGCACGCACCAGTCCGGCGGTGACGATGTCTTTTTGGCTGATCGGATCGGTGATGCGCCCAAGCGCATCCAGAACGGTTTCACGGGTCAGGGTCATTTCAGGCTTTACCTGCAATCTGGCCAGAGACAACATGCTCGAATTCCAGCCCGTCGATGGTCAAAACCACTTTCGCATCAAAAGATTTGCCGGCTGTGGTGTCAGAACCTGCAACCCGCATCGCTTCTTCTATGGCTTGTTGAGATGTAACGCCGACCTGTTTCAGGAATTTGCGCATGCTCATGTTAAACTCTTCGTCGCTCATATTAAATCCTTTATATTCATTCTGTTAGTGATCTTTACGATCAGAGAAGTAGTCCTCTGACATCCGTGTTCTGGGGCGTTCGCCATCCTGAAACGGATTGTCGGTATTCTGGTATTGCACATTGATACGGCAATTATCGCACATTCTAATCAGCTTGCCTGAATCGCTTTCGGAAAACATCGGATGTTTGCCTTCCAGCTGTGTCACAATGCGTTCGATTGTGGATTTCACACCGAATAACGAGCCGCATTCGATGCAGGCGAACGGCTCTTCTTCGTGCAGGACTTTTTGGTTGAATGCGCTGTCATCCAAATTTATTTGCGGTTGCAGGCTGATTGCATTTTCGGGGCAAACGGTTTCGCATAATCCGCATTGCAAGCAGGCGGTTTCCTGAAAGCGCAGTTGTGGCAGGTCGGGGTTGTCGCCCAAGGCGCCCGACGGGCAAAGTGAGGCACAAGACAGGCACAAGGTACACGCGTCGGTATCCACAACCACCGCGCCATATGGTGCGCCTTCGGGCAGCGCAATCGGTGCGTCGGTATCAGGTTGCAGGGCCTTGGCGCTTAGGCGCGTCACATCGCGGCGCCCGCCAATGGGCAGGATCGGGTCTGTGACGGGTGCAAAGGTTTTGGTTGTGAACAGGGTGTCACTGAATGCGTCGGGGTCGTTGACATCCATCAAAGATACTTTTGCATCACCCGCGATGGCATTTGCCAGGTCGGCTTCGCCACTGATAACCTCATTCTCGGTTTTTGGTGATAACAGTATGTGAACATTGGTAAATCCTGTGGCAAGGGCTGCCAGCATTTCTGCGTGGCCGAACCCGGTCACGGTGTCCACCTGGATCGGGATGACATTCGCGGGTAGGCCGCGCCCGAAACGGGAAGACAGAGAAATCATTTCGGCACCGAATTCGGCATCATGCACCAAAAGCTGCGGGGCTTTGCCGCCGGCTGCGGCGTAAGTCGTGGCCAGATTTTCTATGCGGCGGAATAGGAATGAAACCGGTGGCGCATCATATGCAATCGCACCTGACGGGCAAAGTGCCGTGCATCCGCCACAACCGGCACAGGCCATGGCGTCGATCAGGATATTGTCGCCGTCCGATGTTATCGCCCTTGTCGGACAGATATCCAAACATTTGCTGCATCCATCTTGTTCCGCGCGCGAATGGGCGCAAATGTTTGCGTCATAGGTCAGGTACAGGGGTTTTTCGAATGTGCCGATCATGTGTGAGGCGTCGAAAATACAGGCAGCAACAGCTAGTGGATCGCCGGGATCAACCCGCAAATATCCATCGCGTTTTTCGGGGGCGGGGAATAACGGGGTGCCGCCTGTCAAATCCAGAATGATGTCGCATTGCGACGTGGCGCCGTCTTGCGGCGCGCTAAACCGGTGCTCGCCACGACCTGACGGGTCAATTTCGCGAAACGCATCAATACGCACAGTGAAATCCCCGAATGTGCCCGATACTGATTTCAGAACCCCTGAGGCAACATCGAAATCGCGGTTCAAAGGGGTGGTTTCAGGGTCGGTTAACAAAACCGTCACGCCCAGAATTTCGCTTAGTTTTTCGGCGGCCATCAGGGCAACTTCAGGCGCGCCCAAGATCAGGCACATGCCTTCGGATATTATATCGACCGCTTTTCCCGCAGGCGCTTCCAATTGCGCGTCACTGACCAAAGCTGCCATTTTAGGGCCTGCATCGGCACCTTGTTCCGACCAGCCCGCACGGTCCCGAATATCGACAAATTCAGGTGGTGAAATATCCAGTTCATCGGCCAGTTCTTCGAAGGTTACACGCTCTTGCAAACAGGCGAAAACCGCATCCCCGTCTTGAATGTATTTTGCCGCATCCCCGATTTGCGTCGTGCATAGGGCGGTATGAATGCGCGAGCATTTCATGCCCTCAATGCTATCAAATGATGAAGCATCAAGTGTTTGAGATTTGGAACAATCACATAAAATCAGTGTCTTAGGCATATGTATCTTTCTGACTTTCAGGCTTGAAAAAACTGGGATTCGGGCGTGTCTAAATTGGAAGCACGCTTAGCATAGGCATGAAAAAAACCAGAGGTAAAGGCACAAAATGCTATGTGGGTAATTTGTTTTACGTATATTTGTTCCTGTCAAAACATAAATTAAATACGCTTGGTTGCAATGCGGAAACCGGATTGATTCACGATTGATAAAACCGATTCTTTGAATGTATTTTAGATGTATTGTTGATTGTTTTTGTCGGAATATTGCAATGTGGACATTTTGACCTTCAGGGGGGGGATTCACCTGCGAAACAATAGACATTCTGTCCACTGCCCAGCTTTACTGCTAATTGTTTGCAGTTTTCAATAATAAGCACTTGGAAAGCTATGGTTTTTATATCCTAATGTATACAACAGCCATCCAAAGCCAAAGCTGTGACTGTTTGGGAGGACAGGGGAGAATGAATTCAAGATCAATTTCAATGCCTGTCGGGATCGTGGTGCGTAAAGCCCCCGGTGTTACCAAGTGGGCAAAATGGAATTGGAAAGTCGTCAGCGTTCTGCCCGGTGCAGGGCCTGCGCACTGGCAAGAATTGCGCCGTGACGGCGACGCTGTCGAATACCATGCGGGCACTTTGCAACTGGAACTTTACCGCACCGATACCGAAGCATATCTGACGGGTCTATCGACCGCGGTGCCATCGCTTTACGTTGTGATACAAAACATCGGCAATCACGATACGCTGGACGATATCGAATTATTACTGGTCACGGCCTCGCCCTATGATGCGCAGGATTATGCGGATAATGGCGAAGATCATGTGGAAGCGATCCCCATGCCCACGGCCGTAATTGCATGGGTCTCAACCTTTATCGAGACCCACCACGAAGACGAGGTTTTCATCAAACGCAAGCGCGGCAAGAAGTTCGAAGACTCTGCCGAAGACGGCGTTGGTGATCGGCGGATAAAGCAGGCAACTGATGTATATCGCGCGCCGAACCAAAAGACGGAGTTTGTGCATTGAATACCCGTCAGGATTTCTGGAGCCGCCGCAAGGAAGCGGTTGAAGCCGAAACAGAAGCCGAAGTGGCGGAATTGGTTGCGGTTGAAGAAGAGCAAGCCGTTGAAGAGCTGGAAGCGAAACCCGATGACGAGATATTGGAAGAGCTGGGCTTGCAGGATCCCGATACATTGAAAGCCGGTGATGACTTTTCCGCGTTTATGGCTAAAGCTGTGCCAACACGGTTACGCAACCGGGCTTTGCGCAAGCTATGGCTAAGCAACCCCGCGCTGGCAAATCTGGACACGCTTCTGGACTACGGTGAGGATTTCACCAAAAGTGAACGTGCCATAGAGGATTTCCAGACCACGTATCAGGTGGGCAAAGGATTGTTGGCGCATGTGCAGGAAATGGCCCGTCAGGAAGAGGTCTCCGAACAAGCGGCGGATGCGCCTGAAAACGTAGACGAAGTTGAAGAGATTGAAGAGATAGACGACCTGGAAGAAGCGCCCGAAGCGCTGGCTTTGGTCGCCGAAGATGAAACAGAAGCGGACACGGATGTGTCTGAAGATGTCAGCGGTGTGGTGGTAACACGTGACGACATTTGGGGGGATGAGGAAACTTATGCCCCCAGAAAAAGAATGCGCTTTAGTTTTGAAGCGCAGGTTTAACGCCCCTTAGGGGCACATGAAGGAGGGTAGGGTGCTGGCAACTGCATCGAATATAAAAATAGCAGAAGAGGATCAGCTACGGGCTGACCTTTATGACTACATGGCCGCATTGCTTGCGGGACCGCCGTCCAAGGCGTTGCTGAAGAAAACTGTCGCGCTTAAAGGTGACGACAGTGATCTGGGTGTAGGGTTCAAGGCCCTGTCACGCGTGGCAACTGCGCAAACAGATAAGACTGCGGAAAGCGAGTTTAACGCGCTATTCATCGGCATCGGTCGCGGCGAATTGCTGCCCTATGCCAGTTTTTACCTTACGGGTTTTCTGAACGAAAAGCCGCTTGCCGCATTGCGCAAGGACATGGCGGGATTGCGTATAACGCGCGCGATGAACGTGTTTGAACCAGAAGACAATATTGCCAGCCTGTTTGAAATGATGGCCGGTATGATCACAGGGCGGTTTGGCGATCCGGCTGGTCTGGATCAGCAAAAAGAATTCTTTAACCGACATATCGGCCCTTGGGCCGGGCATTTCTTTTCGGATTTGGAAGGGGCCAAGAACTCGGTTCTTTATGCACCCGTCGGCGCAATTGGCCGTGTGTTCATCGAGATCGAACAGGAAGCCTTTCGTATGATGGTCAAATAGTGACCGTTTCAACCGGTCGGTGCAAACCGGCCATAACCATAGGAGTAGTCGAATGACTAAAAAAGACGAGGCTGCCACTAACAGCCGCCGTGATTTCCTAAAAATGGCATCTGTTGCAGCACCCGCTGTCGCTGTTGCCGTAACAGGTAAAGCAGCTGTTGCTGATACGCCTGATCAAAACGCAGGCGAAGGTCTGCAAGATACCGCCCATACACGGGCCTACTTTGATAGTGCCCGCTTCTAGGCGGACATAATCACGATAAAGCGGTGAGAGGTTGCGAAACGCCCAGACCACCGTGAAGACAAAAGACTACGATTTTGGCAATTCTGCCATACCAACAATGGAGAAATATAATGCTCAGGAAAAAGACCAATGGGGTTGCGAGACGCTCCCAACGGACAAGCCTCCTGTCCAAGGTAGCAGAGAAATCTGTTGACCGTCGCGCATTCCTTCGGGGATCAGGCCTGGCCATCGGTGGCCTAGCAGCGATTGGTGCAACAGCAGGTTCTGTCACCAAGGCATCAGCACAATCCGCTGTAAACGGCGCGGTGAAAACCGTCAAATCCGTTTGTACCAACTGTTCTGTCGGTTGTACCGTCATGGCAGAGGTAGACAACGGCGTTTGGACTGGACAAGAACCCGGCTTTGACAGCCCGTTCAACCTAGGTGCGCATTGCGCCAAGGGTGCATCCGCGCGTGAAGCGGCACACGGCGAACGCCGTTTGAAGTATCCGATGAAAAAAGAAGGCGGCGAATGGAAACGCATCAGCTGGGATCAGGCGATTAACGAAATCGGCGACCAGATGATGGATATCCGTGAAGAAAGCGGCCCGGACAGCGTTTATTGGCTGGGTTCAGCCAAGTTCAACAACGAACAGTCCTATCTGTTCCGTAAGTTTGCTGCCTATTGGGGTACAAACAACGTGGATCACCAGGCCCGTATCTGTCACTCGACCACAGTTGCAGGTGTTGCAAACACATGGGGCTACGGCGCCATGACCAACAGCTACAATGACATCCACAATTCAAAAGCGATTTTCGTTATTGGCGGGAACCCTGCAGAAGCACACCCTGTGTCCTTGATGCATATCCTGAAAGCCAAAGAGGAAAATAACGCGCCATTGATCGTATGTGACCCGCGCTTTACGCGTACGGCGGCACATGCGGACGAATATGTGCGTCTGCGTCCGGGTACGGATGTGGCTTTGATCTGGGGTATTCTATACCATATCTTTGAAAATGGCTGGGAAGACAGTGAGTTTATCCGCACGCGGGTTTACGGCATGAACGAAATTCAGGATGAAGTGAAGAAATGGAATCCTGAAGAAGTAGAACGTGTTACCGGTGTTCCCGGTGAGCAAGTTAAACGCGTTGCCAGAACATTGGCAAACAACCGTCCGGCGACCGTGATTTGGTGCATGGGTGGTACGCAACATACTACAGGTAACAACAACACGCGTGCCTATTGTATCTTGCAGCTTGCCCTTGGCAACATGGGTACATCGGGTGGTGGTACAAACATCTTCCGTGGTCACGACAACGTACAAGGTGCCACTGACATGTGTATCCTGTCCCACACTCTGCCCGGCTATTATGGCCTGTCAGGTGGTGCTTGGGCGCACTGGTCACGTGTTTGGGGTGAAGACCTGGACTGGATGAAAGGCCGTTTTGACAGCATCAAAGACAAAGATGGTAAAGACAAGCCTTTGATGAACATGAAAGGTATTCCGGTATCGCGCTGGATTGACGGTGTGTTGGAAGACAAAGACAACATCGATCAGCCAAACAATGTGCGTGCGATGGTTCTGTGGGGCCATGCGCCAAACAGCCAGACCCGTGGTAAGGAAATGAAAACGGCGATGGAAAAACTCGACATGCTTGTCGTGATTGATCCGTACCCGACGGTTTCTGCCGTAATGCATGACCGCACCGACGGTGTTTACCTGTTGCCTGCGTCGACCCAGTATGAATCGCGTGGCTCTGTCACCGCTTCAAACCGGTCGTTCCAGTGGCGTGACCAGGTTGTTGATCCATTGTTTGAATCACTGCCGGACCACACCATCATGGGCAAGTTCGCCAATAAATTTGGCTGGGCTGACCGTTTCTTCCGTAATATCGAGATGGAAGATGCCGACACACCAAACATTGAAAGCGTTACACACGAGTTCAATGGCGGTATGTGGACTATCGGTTATACGGGTTGTTCGCCAGATCGTATCAAATCGCATATGGCTAATCAGCACACGTTTGACAGAACCACATTGCAAGCCGTTGGTGGCCCGAATGACGGGGAATACTACGGTCTGCCGTGGCCTTGTTGGGGGACACCAGAAATGGGACACCCGGGCACACCAAACCTTTATGACATGTCCAAGAAAGTGTCTGAAGGCGGCCTGACTTTCCGCGCCCGTTTCGGTGTGGAACGTGACGGTGTCAATCTGTTGGCTGAAGGTGTTTATTCCAAAGGTTCCGACATCAAGGATGGCTATCCTGAATTTACCATGGCCATGCTGAAGGAACTGGGCTGGGATAGCGAGTTGACCGCTGAAGAGCGTGCATCTATCGAAGCCGTAGCCGGTGACAAGACCAACTGGAAAACCGACCTTTCTGGCGGCATCCAGCGGGTAGCGATCAGCCACGAATGTGCGCCATTTGGCAACGCCAAAGCACGTGCAGTGGTCTGGACGTTCCCTGATCCGGTACCGGTTCACCGTGAGCCGCTTTATACCAACCGCCGCGACTTGGTTGAGGACTATCCAACATATGATGATAAACAGGCTTATCGCCTGCCGACATTATATGCCTCGATCCAGAAGCAGGATTTCTCGAAAGAGTATCCGATGATCCTGACAACAGGACGACTGGTTGAATATGAAGGTGGTGGTGACGAAAGTCGGTCAAACCCATGGTTGGCTGAACTGCAACAAGACATGTTCGTAGAGATCAACACACGCGACGCCAACAATCTGGGTGTACGTGATGGCGAACAAGTCTGGGTCGAAGGCGCGGAAGGGTCCAAGGTCAAGGTTATGGCTATGGTCACAGAACGTGTCGGCGAAGGCGTTGCGTTTATGCCGTTCCACTTCGGTGGTAAATTTGAAGGCAAAAACTTGCTGGATAAATACCCTGATGGTGCTGCACCCTTTGTGGTCGGCGAAGCCGCGAATACTGCCATGACCTACGGTTATGACAGTGTCACTCAAATGCAAGAGAGCAAAGTATCTCTCTGCAAAATCTCAGTAGCTTAAGGAGGGCTGAAAAATGGCAAGAGTTAAGTTTCTATGTGATGCTGAACGTTGTGTTGAATGTAATGCATGTGTTACCGCCTGTAAGAACGAGCACGAGGTGCCTTGGGGCATCAATCGGCGCAAAGTTGTTACAATAAACGACGGTAAACCAGGCGAGCGGTCAATATCTATCGCTTGTATGCACTGCTCTGACGCACCTTGTATGGCTGTGTGTCCTGTGGATTGCTTCTATCAAACCGAAGACGGTATTGTGTTGCACTCCAAGGATCTGTGTATCGGTTGTGGTTATTGCTTCTATGCATGCCCATTCGGTGCGCCACAGTATCCGCAAGCCGGCAACTTCGGCAGCCGTGGCAAAATGGACAAATGTACATTCTGCGCAGGTGGCCCTGAAGAAACCGGTTCACAAGCCGAGTTCCAGAAGTATGGACGCAACCGTATTGCAGAAGGCAAATTGCCGCTCTGTGCGGAAATGTGTTCTACCAAGGCGCTTCTGGCCGGTGACGGTGCTACTGTCTCTGACATCTACCGCGAGCGTGTTGTTTCACGTGGCTTCGGTTCAGGTGCATGGGGCTGGGGTACAGCCTACGGCATGAAAAACGGTGGCTAATTAACACAACAGGTTTAGGGGTCTTTCATGGATCCTATAATCCAAATAAGTGGGGCGGTGATACATCGCCGCCCCGCATACACATTCTTTACAGGTTCGAACCGATGATCAAACGGATATTACTTTCAGTTTTTATCACTGCTTTTATGTGCATGGCACCAGCTTTCGCACAAGACAGTTCAACAGACGTTCGGGCCGCAACCGGCGGCGCACAAACGCTGGACGA